>NZ_JBQFOV010000006.1:0-218596 GCF_056533885.1 Ruegeria sp. F12
GGCCGATCTGGCCCAACCGGAAAAGGGCATTTCAATGCCCGTATGACGGGCGGGAGATTTACGCCTGCTTGTGAATCTCGACCGAATGCGGGTAAGGGATCGAAACGCCCTTGGCGTCGAATGCCTCTTTCACAGCTTTGGTCAGCTCGAATTTCACGTCCCAGTAATCTCCCGCGTCACACCATAGGCGCGCTGTCAGGTCGACCGAGCTATCGCCCAGATTTGTCACACGTACCCACGGCTCCGGGTCGCTGTGAATACGCTTATCGGCTTTGGCCACGTCCAGGATGATCTGCATCGCGGCATCCGCACTGTCGCCATAGTCGATCCCGAACACCAGATCGACGCGGCGCGTGTCATGGGCCGAGAAATTGGTGATCACGCTGCCCCAGGCCTGCCCATTGGGCACGATGATCTGGACGTTGTCAGGGGTGACCAGTTCCGTTGTGAACAGGTTCAGATCCTTCACCGTCCCGGCAGTACCGCCAATATCGACATACTGACCCAGCTTGTACGGCCGGAATACGACCAGCATCACCCCGGCCGCCAAATCGCTGAGCGTCCCCTGCAAGGCCAGACCAATGGCCAGCGAGGCGGCACCCAGAATAGCGACGATACTTGTGGCCTCGATCCCGAAAATGCCCAGAACAGCGACCAGCACCATCGCCAGGATCGCCCACTTCACCAGGCTGGCAACAAAATTCCCTAGCGTCGGATCGATTTGTGGGGTTGCGTTGATGCGACGCCGCACCACGCCCGCGATCATCCCAGCTACGGTCCAGCCCAATACCAGAACAACCAGTGCCTTCACGGCATTCATCACCAGCGGCGCAAAAGCACCGACCTGTGTAGCAACTTCATCCACGCGTTTCTCCTTCTACAAGCCATAAGAAAACCCGCGACGCGCGCGGAGATCACCAAACTGTGAGCGATAAATGCGCGTCAGTCTAGGTGCGGATTTCTCTGCTTTTCCCCGCCTGTTCCCGAATGCACAATATCTGACCAGTAACGCACAGCGCGCGCCACTGGTAGATCGGCACCGCAACACCTAACTGTGTTCGGAACCTTCATACAGGAGCCCCTATGCTGGACGCCGCAAACCACCCGATCACTGCCCGCTGGCCCGCACAGTCACCGGAAAAACTGCAACTCTATTCCTATCCCACGCCCAACGGCGTCAAAGTCTCGATCATGCTCGAAGAGATCGGCCTGCCCTATGAGGCGCACCTGGTCACGCTGGCGGACTCAGACGTAAAAAGCCTCGAATTCCTTTCGCTGAACCCCAACAACAAGATCCCGGCCATCATCGACCCGAACGGACCGGATGGCGAGCCGGTCTCATTGTTCGAAAGCGGTGCGATCCTGCTGTATCTGGCTGAGAAAAGCGGTCAGCTGATCGGAAAAACCGCGGCGGACAAAGCACGTGTGACCCAATGGTTGATGTTCCAGATGGGCGGGCTGGGTCCGATGTTCGGGCAGCTTGGCTATTTCCACAAATTCGCTGGCAGCGAGATCGAAGACCCTCGCCCGCGCGAGCGCTACATCAACGAGGCCAAGCGTCTGTTGAACGTCGTTAACACGCAGCTGGACGGGCAGGACTGGATCGCCGGGGACTACTCGATCGCTGATATCGCCATAGTCCCATGGCTGCGCGGGTTGGACTACTACGGCGTCAAAGACCTGCTCGGATGGTCGGATTTCGCCAATCTTCAGCCTTATGTGGACCGTTTCCTGGAACGTCCAGCAGTCCAGCGCGGATTAACTATACCTGCGACAAGCTAAGGCAGATCGGGGGCGAGGCATTGCCCCGCCCCGACGCCCGCTATCCGGGCAGTTGTCCGGTCAGAACATAGCGCAGCACCTCGACCACCTGAGCGGCGTGCTCGGCGACGGCCAGCGCTGCGGCGTCGACCTCTTTCAACGCGTGCTGATGATCGGAGCCGTGCAGCACGATCAGCGATTTACCCAACGCGGCGGCGTAACCCGCATCAAACGCGGCGTTCCACTGTTTATACTTGTCGCCAAACCGCACAACGACCACGTCGGCATCCGCAATACCCTTTCGGGTGCGAATGGCGTTGACCATCGCACCTTTGTGGTCGTGCCAGTATTTGTTCGACTCTGCCCCCAGAATGGCCACGCCGCAATCGTCGCTGGCGGCGTGATCGGTGACGGGGCTGTTGAAAGTGACATCCAGCCCCTTGGCGCCATCGATGATCTGTTCCCGCCAATCGGTATGGATTTCACCCGAGAGGTATACGTTCAGGCCCATAGTTAACTCCTTGTTATTTGTCTGCGACCCTAGTTAGAAATCGGCGGAAACCCAAGGGGCGTTCAGAAGCGCAACCGCCAGAAAATCGGCTGATCCTCTTTCACCGCCCGCCGGGCTGTACTGCGATGTTTGCTGCCCAGCATTGGGGGCATCTCGCGCGTTTGTTGGAACCCGAATGCACGCGGCAGTCGGGTATAGATCGAACGCGGCGGCAGCCGACCCCATGTAATCCCTTTCAGTTTAGCGCCAGACTCTGGCTGGTGCATCCAGACATCACGCACGGCAAACTCATCCCGCAGCAGCATCAGGACCGACAGCATCATCACATCGGCCCAGATTTTGGCGTATCTCTGCTGCAGGCTTTGCTCATAGTCGCTGGTCAGCCTCAATGCCCGCGACCGGGGCGCACGATGTTGCAACCGCCGCCGGGCGCGACCTACAAAACGCAGCCAATCGGACTGGATCTCTTCGATCAGGCAATGGCCGCTTTGCAGGTCCAGATCCAGACGACACCAAGCCAGTGTCGGGCGCCCGTGCCTGCGAACCGGGTGCAGGCTGCTTTGATAGGCGCCAACCTCAGCACGCTGTTCGAATTGCCACAGTAACGCCGCGTGTTCGCTTGGGAACCCAAGCTGAACCACCAGATTGTGGGCTTTACGTGTCGTCTGCTCGCCGGACCAGATGTCGAAGCTCAGGCAGAAATCCAGCCAATCGGATTGATACGCAACCTCCAGCCCCCTTGTCGCCGCCGGGCCCAAAGCCCCAAGCCGCATCGCGCGATCCGCATGGGCCACGGCCATTACATCGTGCCGCCGCAAGACCCCGCCACAAGACGCAACGATCGGCTGCACCAAAGGGCGCATCAGAAAGCGAGACAGTTCAGACTGTTTAAGGTCCGAAATCGGCATCTCAGCCGGCATCGACTGGCACAGCAACCACGGGCTTTGCCGGTCCGGGTAATAAGGAAAGGGCATCTCTGGCGGCAATATCTGCCGGATCATCGAGATGTCTTGACGTTTCATGACAGCTCTCCAACGGGAAACAAGGCCCGCCGGAATGCTGGCGGGCAATCAGAAAATGAAAGGCGCTTGGGCGCGTTTGGGATCTGACATCTGGCAGACTCCGGGGTTTGATTGCGATAGGAGGGCGTCAATAGGGTGGCTTGCCGATTCTGCTCAACCCCCTGAAAGGGCCCACAGCTTTCTGTTGCGACATGGCAACACCATCCCCAGAAACGAGAAAAGCGCGCCCGCAGGCGCGCTTTGCATTTGGATCAAGGCCGGTTTAACCGCGTAACACGCCGCCAGTGGCCTTGCCGACCTTGGCGATGATCTTCTGGCCAACCGCCTCGATATCTTCTTCCTTCAAGGTTTTGTCCGTCGGTTGCAAACGCACGGTAATGGCCAGAGATTTCTTGCCCTCACCCAAACTACCGCCGATGAATTCATCGAAAACACGCACATCCTCGATCAAGGCCTTATCCGCCCCCGCCGCTGCATTCACCAGCGTCAAAGCCTCGACATCCGCATCGACGACAAAGGCAAAGTCACGCTCGACCGCTTGCAAATCGCGCAGCTCCAATGCCGCACGGGTCGCCCCGGATTTGCGGGGCAGAGGTACCTCGTCCGGCCAGATGGTAAACGCCATCGCCGGGCCCCTGATGTCCATCGCCTGCAAAATACGCGGGTGCAGCTCACCGAACACACCCAGCACCTTTTTCGGCCCCAGGCAGATCTTTCCGTGCCGTCCCGGATGCCACCACGCATCACCATCGCGCTGGACCTGCACCTTGGCGGGCGCTCCGATGGCGGCCAGCACAGCCTCGACATCGGCCTTGACGTCGAACACATCCACGGCGCGCGCGGCCCCGTGCACATCCTTGGGGCCATCGCGGCCCACCAAGAGACCGGCAATCTGGGTTTTCTGATCGCCGGGCTCGCCATCATGGAAGACCGGACCAACCTCGAACAGAGCGACATCCGCAAAGCCGCGCGCCTGATTGCGGGCGGCCGCCTGCAGCAGACCGGGCAGCAGATCGGGACGCATGTGGCTCATTTCCGAGGAAATCGGGTTTTCCAGCTGCGTCGCGGCATCGCCACCCCCAAAAAGGGCGGCCGAGGCCTGATCAATGAAGGTATAGGACACACATTCATTGTACCCCAGCGCCGCGCAGGTCCGGCGCGCCATCGACTGACGGCGCTGCGTCGGTGTCATCACCGCCTTGGGGATGCCATCAGTCACACGCGGCAGCGGTTTGCCCTGCAGCTTGGTCAGGGAGGCGATCCGCGCGACCTCTTCCACCAGATCGGCCTCACCCATGATATCGGGACGCCAACTGGGCACATGGGCCATCTCACCCTCAAGACGGAAGCCCAGACGGGTCAGGGTCTGGCGCTGTTCGCTTTCGGGTATCTCCATCCCGACCAGAGACTGCACCCGCGCCGCATCCAACTTATAGGCACGCGCGTGGTTCGGAGCCTTCCCGGCCTCAACAACCGAAGACACTTCACCGCCGCAGATATCCAAAATCATCTGCGTCGCCTGCTCCAGCCCTTCACGGGTGAATTGCGGGTCAACGCCGCGTTCAAAGCGGTAACGCGCGTCCGAGTTAATCTTCAGCGCGCGGCCCGTCAGGGCGATCTGCACATGATCCCAGAAGGCGCTTTCGAGGAAGACATTGACCGTCTCATCGGTACAGCCGGTTTCCTCGCCGCCCATGATACCCGCGATGGATTCCGCGCCCTTGTCGTCCGAGATCACCATCATACCGCGCTGCAGAGTGTATTCCTTCTCATCCAGCGCCACCAGCGTTTCACCACCCTTGGCGCGGTGAACCCGCAGGTTGCCCTGCACCTTGTCGGCATCGAAGACGTGCAGCGGGCGGTTCTGGTCAAAGGTCATGTAGTTGGTGATATCCACCAACGCCGAAATGGGCCGCAGACCGATGGCCTTCAACTGATCCTGCAGCCACTGCGGGCTGGGACCGTTCTTGACGCCCCGGATCACACGACCGGTGAAATGCGGCGCGCCGTCCAGTGTGTCGTCATCAATCGTCACCTTGATGGGGCATTCGAAATCCCCCGGCACTGGCGCGTGGATATGCTCTTTCAGCGTGCCAACCCCACGCGCTGCCAGATCACGAGCGATGCCAACCACACCCAACGCATCGGGGCGGTTCGGCGTGATCGCAATCTCGATCATCGGGTCGATCTTGGACGGGTCATTCTCGGCCAGCCAGTCGACGAACGTGTCGCCGACCTCACCCGAAGGCAGCTCGATGATGCCGTCATGCTCATCCGACAGCTCCAGCTCGCGCTCCGAGGCCATCATGCCAAAGCTCTCAACGCCCCGGATCTTGCCGACACTGATGGTGATATCCAGACCGGGGATATACATGCCCGGCTTGCAGACCACGACGGTGATGCCTTCGCGCGCGTTGGGGGCACCGCAGATGATCTGCAGATCGCCTTCATCCGTCGCCACCGTGCAGACGCGCAGCTTGTCGGCGTCGGGGTGTTTCTCGGCCTGTTTCACATGGCCCAGCGTAAAGCCTGCCAGCCGGTCCGCCGGGTTCACGATCTCTTCGACCTCTAGCCCGAGGTCGGTCAGCGCCTCGGCGATCTCATCAACCGACGCGTCCGTGTCGAGGTGGTCTTTCAGCCAGGACAAAGTGAATTTCATTGCTCGGGGCCTTTTTTGGCAAACATCCAGTCGGCACAGGCAATGACAAAGAATGCGCCAAGGTGCAAGCGCTGCGGGTCAAGGATAGGTGGGGGTGCGGCCCGAAAGCTCGTCCAATTGCCGCCCGATCCAGCCATGGGGGATAAAATGCCCGCCCGGATGCGTGTCCAGCGTCACCTGCCCGCGTGCGCAATCGGTCCACTCGACCCGGCTGAGGGTCAGGATCGGCACCACACTCCAATCGCCGCGCGGGGTGGCATCGTGGCACTCATACGCCGCCCGCCACAGCGCCACCGGATAGGTCGTGTCGCCATTGGTGCCATAAGGGAAATCCATCACCGTATCGCTAAGGCCGTGCACATGGCGCGCCTCACGCGGGGCTTCGGGACAGTCCTCGGTCTGGCGGATGCTGCCCGCAACGGCCAACAGCGCGGCGACGTCATTTCCCGACTGGCACACATAGCGCCACGCCATCGCGCCACCGAAAGAATACCCCGAGACGTAGATACGTTCAGGATCAACCGGATAGCGCTTGGCCACATCCTCAAGCACCGCATCGGCAAAGGGCACATCGCGTGTGTCCGAGGTCCAGAAATCCCAGCTTTTGCCCAACCCGTTGGGGGCCACCAGCAACACGCCGCGCAGTTTTGTGGCCCCGGCGATGCGCTGATGGTTCACCACCACGGTGCCCTGCCGCGCCCAGCCGTGGAAGTGCAACAGAACGGGCAGAGGGGTCTCCCCGTCCCATTCCTCAGGCTCCAGCACATGGTACGAGCGGTCGCCGAGATCGCAGGCGGTGTCGCCATGGCAATCGGATTTCCATGGACCCATGGCAAAAGCAGGGGTGGCGGTCAGCAGCAGGAGAAGCAGACGGAAAATCATAGGCCGGAGCCTAGCCGCCTGACGCCAACTGTCACGTCACAACCGTGTGGGAAACTGTAACACGCGCACGTGCCGGCCCTTCGGACAGAGCACAAGCCGCGCTATCGCCAGACCGCGGGATGGCGATCCAAGGTTTGTGTTGGGCACTTTATGCCAACCAATTCCGCGCGCTGTTCGAGCGTTGCACTGGCGGAGACAAATCGCCAGCCCGTCCGGGCGGTCTGGCGATAGCGCGGCGGCCTATCGGCCTTTGCTCCGCGCATGGAGACCTATTCTGTGTCTTGTTCGGAACTTTTGGCAGATCTGCTGTAGAGTTCATCCACTTCCCACTGATGGCGCGCCAAGCGAAGAAATCTGAACTTCTTACCCACTCGCTCCAATCCCAGTTCTATTCGAAGGTCATGTCGCAACTGTTGAAGCAGCTCGGTAGTATCTGCACCGGAACTAGATCCCAATGCGTTCATTAATTCTTCGGCGAGAGTGATCTGCTTTGGACTTCCCATCAGAAATACGTCGGCCAAAGCCCTTTCAAAAGCAGTCTTATTGGGAATATTTGGCCAATTGGAACCCGCTTCAATTTCCCGATAAGCTTGGATTAGAAAGTCTACTCGCTTTGTCTTCCTAAGCTGTCGATCATGCAAATAGCTATTCAACGCCACAGCCAAAAGCGCCAACACCGTGGCTGTGAATAGGCTAATCGTATGATCGGCCCAAGGAATATCCATTACCGGCTCAAACCACCATGCAGGTTCGGCATATCTAGCGCCGCAAACCCATAGTGCCGCAGCCAGCGCAGATCGCTGTCAAAGAACGCCCGCAAATCCGGAATGCCGTATTTCAGCATCGCCAGACGGTCGATGCCGATCCCGAACGCGAAACCCTGATACACCTCGGGGTCGATGCCACCGGCGGCGATCACCTTCGGGTGGACCATGCCGGAACCCAGAATCTCCATCCAGTCGTCACCCTCACCGATCTTCAGCTGACCGTTATCCCAGGAACAGCGGATATCGACCTCGGCGGACGGCTCGGTGAAGGGGAAGTGCGAGGCGCGGAAGCGAAGTTCGACATCGTCGACCTCGAAGAACGCTTTCACGAACTCTTCCAGAACCCATTTCAGGTTCGCCATCGAGATGTCCTTGTCGATGGCCAGCCCCTCGACCTGATGGAACATCGGCGTGTGGGTCTGGTCATAGTCAGCACGGTACACGCCGCCCGGACAGATGACGCGGATCGGCGCGCCCTGTTTCTCCATCGAGCGAATCTGCACCGGAGACGTATGGGTACGCAGTACGTGTGGCGGGCGGTCGTCGCCTTCGGCGCGGTGCATGTAGAACGTGTCCATCTCGGCCCGCGCAGGGTGGTGGCCGGGGATGTTCAGGGCGTCAAAATTATACCAGTCGTCCTCGATCCGAGGCCCTTCGGCCACCGAGAAACCCAGTTCGGCAAAGATCGCGGTCAGTTCCTCGGTCGCCTGGCTGATCGGGTGGATCGAGCCCTGACGGCGCGAACGGGTCGGCAAGGTAACGTCCAGCCATTCGGTGCGCAGACGCTCATCCAGCGCGGCATCGGCCAGCGCGGCCTTCTTAGCGGCCAGCGCCGAGTTGATCTCATCCTTCAGGGCGTTCAGCGCGGGGCCTGCAATCTGGCGTTCCTCGGGGGTCATTTTGCCCAGCTCGCGCATCTTCAGCGCGACCTCGCCTTTTTTGCCCACGGCAGCGACGCGGATCGCCTCAAGCGCGTTTTCGTCACCGGCCTCGGCGATTTGGCCCAGATATTTTGCCTTAAGATCGTCCATGACGCCCTCTGAATTTGGTCGCCAACCTGCTATCGGGCCAGCCCTGCGAATGCAAGCGGGACGGTGCGGATCAATAGCTGTATTCGGGATAAATCCGGGTCAGATCGCCGTTCCAGTCGCCATTGTAGTGATCCAGCAACTCATCGGCGGGGACTTTCCCTGTGTCGATGCTTTCTTTCAGCGCGTTCAGGAAATGCGTCTCGTCCGGCACCAGACCACCTGCGCCGGGGAAGGCGCGGGATTTCAGACCGGCCTCGGAAATCGCCACGACCTCGCGCGCCAGATCGTGCATGTTGATAACGCCAACCTGCGCCTGAAGACCCTGAACGGCAGCCTGAACGCGCAGTTCTTCGCGGGTTTCCGCATCCCAGCCTTTGACCAGATCCCATGCCGCATCCAGCGCGCCTTGGTCATATGTCAGACCAACCCAGAAGGCAGGCAGTGCGCACAAACGCCGCCACGGGCCGCCATCCGCGCCGCGCATCTCCATGTATTTCTTGATGCGAGCCTCGGGGAAGGCGGTTGTCAGGTGGTCGGCCCAATCAGACAGCGTCGGGGTTTCACCGGGCAGCGCAGGCAGTTTGCCCTGCAGGAAATCGCGGAAAGACATGCCCAGCGCGTTAATATATTGACCGTCGCGGTAGACGAAATACATCGGCACATCGAGCGCGTACTGCACATAACGCTCGAACCCAAAGCCCTCTTCGAACACAAACGGCAGCATGCCCGTCCGCGCATCATCCAGATGCCGCCAGATATGGCTGCGCCAGCTTTTCTGGCCGTTGGGCTTGCCCTCAAAGAAAGGCGAATTGGCGAATAGCGCCGTCGCGACCGGCTGCAGCGCCAGCGCCACGCGCAGCTTCTGGACCATGTCGGCCTCGGACCCAAAGTCGATATTGACCTGAACCGTGCAGGTGCGCCGCATCATGGCGCGGCCCATGGTGCCGACCTTTTCCATATAGTCGTTCATCAGCCGATAGCGGCCCTTGGGCATCAACGGCATCTCGTCATGGGTCCAGATCGGAGCCGCGCCCAGTCCGATAAAGCCCACGCCGATCTCATCCGCGATATCCTTCACCTCGCGCAGGTGGGTGTTCACCTCATCGCAGGTCTCGTGGATCGTCTCCAGCGGAGCACCCGATAGTTCCAGCGCACCGCCGGGTTCCAGGCTGACATTCGCGCCGTCCTTTTCCAAACCGATCAGGTTGTCGCCCTCGCGCACCTCGGCCCAGCCATGGCGGTCGCGCAGACCTTCCAGCACAGCGACGATCGAGCGTTTACCCTCGAACGGCAGCGGTTTCAGCGTGTCCTTGCAATAACCGAACTTCTCATGCTCGGTCCCGATGCGCCAATCGGCTTTGGGCTTGCAGCCCGATTCCAGATATTCCGCTAGCTGTTCGTGGCGTTCGATCGGCCCGCCGCCGGACTGGGGGATGGACATGAACCGCTCTCCGATCCTGATGTGTCTGTCTTTGGGTGAGTCGTGGGGTGAAATGCCGCCAGTGTCAATGCAGCCGCAGATGCGCCGGTCGCATCGGGCGCTTTTCCCAGATCACCACGGGATGCACCGCACCGCCGTTCAATTCGGCCAGCATCTGTTCGGTTTTCAGCCCCGGCAGGTTCGAGAACACATCAAAAAGCGCCTCGGCCCCTTCGGCATTCACGGGAATGTGAAGCGTTGGCTGGCCCGGCTGAGACAGTACCCAATGCGCCGGGTTCGAGGTCGGGTCCAGTGCCAGCCGTTCGATCTCGCGCGTGGCGACCATGCCGCCGTCCAGCGGGCCCAGATAGGTGATTTGACCTTCGTCGATGGTGACAACGCCGGGGCCGCCTGCCCCAGTGCGAAATCGCGCGCGCTGAAAACCTATGACGGCCAGCGCCACGGCCACGGCAACCAGAACCCAGCCCATCCAGCCCAGCAGGCCACCGGGACCGCCAATCCAGCTCAGGCCAACCAGCAGGACGGCCACGGCAACCAGCACTTCGCGCCAGCGCCACAGGGTCAGTTTGGCTTCGGGTCGGATGAAACTCATGCCGGATCCTTCGGGTTCTTGAACAGGATCAGCGAGAACTGTCCTGCTGGTTTGAATCCGATTGCCATATAGGCACGCGCCGCCGAATTGGAAGCCGCAAACAGCACCGCGCGCGACACGCCGCTGGCATTTGCCTCGAGCAGATGCAAGGAAACAGCCAACCGCGCATAGCCGCGCCCGCGCAGCTTGGGCGGGGTATAGACCCCGCCGATCTGAACCACATCGGGCAGGCGCGCATTGAACCCTGTCATCGCCACGGGCTGACCATCGACCACAAGTACCCGGTGCGAATTTAGGTCCAGATAGGTCACATAGTCCTTGCGCGCTTGCTTCCGCGCGCGGTCAGGAGCGAAATCCATCGCCTCTATCAAATAGTCGCGTCGCCACTCTTCGGTGATGTCTCCGTTGAACCCACCCAAAGGCTCAAGCATCGCACCGGTGGTATCGGGCACCACAAGTTGGGTCAGGTCCAGAGTGAACCCCGGCTCGTCACTATTGAGTGTCGCGGGACGGCCCGCCCAGCCCGCAAGCTGCATGATCCGCCGCGCTTGGGTCGCCTCGGCTGCAATCCCGAACAGCGGCCTGCCGCGGATCAGGTCGATCGCGGCCAGCAGATCGTCGTCGGAACAATCGGGGCATTGTGGCAGAACCATACCTTCGTTGGTGATGGCAAAAACGGCCCACGGATCGTCACCCAACACCCAGGCACTCAGCGCGCGCGGGCTGGTTCCGCCCAAGCCGTATTCGCGCAGATTGGCCAGCGGAAACATCGAGGTCTGGACATGCCGCGACAGAAACCGGCGGATCGCAGGCACGTCCGTCGTATCAGCCGGTCGCCAGTTCATGACCAATCCCCCAAGGCCTGCTGCCACATGGTCAAGGCCGCCACCGCCGC
The DNA here is from genome assembly GCF_056533885.1 of Ruegeria sp. F12. Taxonomy (NCBI): domain Bacteria; kingdom Pseudomonadati; phylum Pseudomonadota; class Alphaproteobacteria; order Rhodobacterales; family Roseobacteraceae; genus Ruegeria; species Ruegeria sp. F12. Next base: position 11,562 of record NZ_JBQFOV010000006.1, read on the forward strand.
CGTATCGGCCCGCAGGATGCGCGGCCCAAGACTGACGACATGGGAAAAGGACAACCCGGCCAGACGCGCGCGCTCTCGATCCGAAAACCCACCCTCGGGCCCGATCAAAATAGCCCAGGGCTGGCCCGACTCATGGGCAGCCAGACGCAAGGCCGAGCCGACCTCGGCCTCATCACAGAACATCAGCTGACGGTCCTCGGGCCATGCGTCCAACAGTCGGTCCAAACGTTGCAGATCGGCAACCTCTGGCACGTAGGTGCCGCCGCATTGCTCGGCTGCTTCGACCGCGTGGGCCTGAAGACGGTCTTGCCGGATACGCTCGGAATTGGTGAATTCGGTTTGTACCGGCAGAATGCGCGCAGCCCCCATCTCGGCCGCTTTTTCAACGATGAAATCAGTACGGGCCTTTTTGATCGGCGCGAATAGGAACCACAGATCGGGCGGCAGTTGCAGCGGCTTGGTCTGGCGGGCGCAAGTCAGCACACCGCCACGCTTGCCCGCCTCGGCAACGTCGGCCAGCCACTCGCCATCTTGGCCGTTGAACAAGGACACTTGTCCGCCGAAGGCCAGCCGCATGACGCCGAACAGGTAGTGGGCCTGATCACGCGTCAAAGGAACCGATTGCCCCGCACCCAAAGGGTGCTCTACATACAGTCTGATCTTTGCACTCATGAGACCTTAATATGCAAGGCAATGCCCCAACACCAGATGGTCAGGTCGCTGATGCCGTCAGCGGCAACTGGGTCGACACTCACGCGCCCGCCTTTACCCGCCCCTATCTGCGCCTCAGCCGCGCGGATCGACCCATCGGCACATGGCTGCTGCTGATCCCTTGCTGGTGGGGTCTGGTGCTGGCCATCCTCAGCGACGGCTCGCCCCGGTGGGAGGATCTGTGGATCGCCGCCGGATGCGCCATCGGCGCCTTCCTGATGCGCGGCGCGGGCTGCACATGGAATGACATCACCGACCGCGAATTCGATGCGCAGGTCGAGCGTACCCGCTCGCGGCCCATCCCCTCGGGTCAGGTCACGGTGCGGCAGGCGGTGGTCTGGATGGGGCTGCAATGCCTGTTGGCTTTGGGCATTCTGCTCAGCTTCAATCAGACGGCCATAGCAATGGGCGTCCTGTCGCTGCTGCCGGTCACGATCTATCCCTTCGCCAAACGGTTCACGTGGTGGCCGCAGGTGTTTCTGGGGCTGGCCTTCAATTGGGGTGTTCTGTTGGCCTGGGCCGCACATACCGGATCCATCGGTGTGCCTGCGATTTTGCTCTATCTGGCCGGGATTGCGTGGACGCTGTTCTATGACACGATCTATGCCCATCAGGACACCGAAGATGACGAACTGATCGGCATCAAATCCACCGCGCGTCTGTTCGGAAAGGACACGGCCAAGTGGCTGAAATACTTCCTTGTGGCCACCGTTTCCCTGATGGGTCTGGCGATTATTGACGCAATAACCACGCAGGCCTCGATCATGGCGCTGTTTGTTGCGTTGGCCGGGCCGTGGGCAATGGGCTGGCACATGGCGTGGCAATTGCGCGGGCTGGACACCGAGGACAACGCCAAGCTGCTGCAGCTGTTCCGCGCCAACCGCGACACCGGCCTTATTCCGCTGATCTTCCTGTGCGTGGCACTGTTGGTTTGATTGCACCTCGGCGCGGGGCTCTGTAAGAGTCCCCCCAACCACCCGAGGAGTCGTCTGCCCGCACATGCGCCTGCCCTATTTCTTAGCTGCTGCCCTGATTTTCCTCGTTTCGGCCGGGTTGTCCCTGCTGGCCGCTAGCTATGCGGTGACCGCGGTCGAGGAAGCATCGGAATTTGCCGTCCGCCGCGCGCTGGACCTGAAAGGCCATGACTGGGCCGAGGTCGAATCGGACGGGTTGCGCGTGGTGCTGACCGGTACCGCGCAGGACGAGGCCACCCGGTTCAGCGCCCTGACCGCCGCCGGGACCGAGGTTGATACCTCGCGCGTCATTGATGACATGGAGGTGGCGCCGACAACGCAGCTGGCCCCACCGAAATTCTCGGCCGAGATTTTGCGCAATGACAGTGGCATCTCGGTTATCGGCCTAATCCCCGCCACCCAAGATCGCGATGCGCTGATCGAGCGGTTGCGCCGCCTGGATGCCGACAACGTATCGGACCTGATGGAAACGGCCGACTATCCCACCCCTAAAGGTTGGGACGACGCGCTGGATTTTGCCATCGAAGCGCTGGTCCGCCTGCCCCGTGCCAAGATCTCGGCCAGTCCGGGGCTGGTCAAGATCACCGCCATCGCGGATAGTCGCCATGAAAAAGAGCGGCTGGAACAAGAGCTGACGCGCGCAGCCCCACCCAGCTTGCGGATAGGGCTTGCAATCTCGGCCCCGCGCCCGGTGATCACGCCCTTTACCCTGCGCTATTTGATCGGAGCCGAGGGTGGTCAGTTCGATGCCTGCTCGGCGCAGGATGAAGATGCCCGTACCACCATCATCGCCGCCGCGCAGGAAACCGGCATGACTGGGCCCTATAGTTGTACGATCGGACTGGGTGAGCCGTCTCCTCGGTGGTCCGAAGCAGCGATTCTCAGCATTCGGGCGCTGGCACAGATCGGTCAGGGTTCTGTCACCATGTCCGACGCGGATATCACGCTTGTGGCCGCAATGGGCACAGACCCAGGCACTTTTGATCGGGTAGTAGGCGAGCTTGAGACCGCCCTTCCCGACGTCTTTGCCCTGCATGCCGTGCTGCCCGAACCCGAAGAAGACGCCCCTGCTGACCCGCCCGAATTCTCGGCCACGCGCAGCCCCGAAGGTTTGGTCCAGATGCGCGGACGTCTGGGTGACGAAACCCTGCGCGACATGGTCGACAGCTTTGCCCGCGCGGCCTTTGGCTCGGAACAGGTCTATACCGCCACAAGGATCGCACCGGACCTGCCAGCCGACTGGCCCGTGCGCGTGCTGGCTGGGCTGGAAGCATTGGCGCAACTACACAACGGCGTTCTGACGGTGACACCTGATGACGTCGCCCTGAGCGGCGTCACCCATGACCCCGACACACGGGCCGGGATCACCAGCCTTTTGTCGGACAAGTTGGGCGACGCCCAGGAATTTAACCTGTCGATCACCTATCAGGCCCCACCCGAACCCGAGGACACACTTCCTGACCCCGAACAGTGCGAAGAACAGATCGCGCAGGTCCAGTCCTCCAGCAAAATCGCCTTTGAACCTGGGTCTGCCACTGTCGCCGCTGACTCGCGTGATACGGTCAACCAGATCGCCGAAATCCTGCGGGACTGCGGCCCAATCCGGATGGAGATTCAGGGCCATACCGACAGCCAGGGCCGCGAGGAAATGAACCAGCAGCTCAGCCAGGCACGGGCGCAATCCATCCTGAACGAGTTGCGCGGCCGCCGGGTTCCAACCTCAAGCTATACCGCTGTGGGCTATGGCGAAACGCAACCCATCTCCGATAATGACACCGAAGAAGGCCGCGAGGAAAACCGCCGGATCGAGTTTCGCCTGATCCGTCCTGAACCCGTCGCTGCGACGGAAACCGGGCTTGAGGCAATGGAAACGGACGCCGAACCGACAGAAGACGCCGTAGATACCGGCGCGGGGGACCAATAAGTTGAACAGACTGGAATTCATCATCGCCACGGCCATCATCCTGTTCGGCGCGTTCTGTATGGGATGGTTCGCCAATTGGCTGGCCCACCGTCTGTCCCGCGTGCGCCAAAGCGACGTGGCCGATCTGGACCGCATGAGCCAAGAGCTGCACGAGGCCGAGGAAACCCGCGATCAGGCCATAACCTATCTGCAGCAACGCGAGGCCGAGTTGACCAATCAACTGACCCAGACCGAGGCCGAGCTGTCCGCCGCAATGGAAGGCCTACGCGCTGCCCGGCAAGAGGCCGAGGAACTGCGCGGACGCATCAACAACGCGGATTAAGTCACCACCGGCTCAGCGCGTCTTCGTCTTCGTCCTTGGCGGCGACCCAATCGGCGCCTGCGTTGGTGATCTCTTTCTTCCAGAACGGCGCGCGGGATTTGAGGTAGTCCATCAGGTACTCGGCCGCCTCGAACGCATCTTTGCGGTGGGGCGAGGCGGTGGCCACCATCATGATCCGATCCCCCGGAGCCAACCGTCCGTGGCGGTGGATCACCAGCACATCGCCCAGCGACCAGCGCGATTGCGCCTCGGTCGCGATCTTGGTCAGGGCGTGTTCGGTCATGCCGGGGTAGTGTTCGATCTCCATCACGTCCAGATCGCCCGTGGCCAGGTCGCGCACAACGCCGGTAAAGGTCACGATGGCCCCGTTGGCAGCATCATCCCCAGCAGCAAAGGCGTTGGCTTCTGCCCCCATGTCAAACGGGGCTTCCTGTACGACGATCCGCATCTCAGCCGCCTGTCATGGGCGGAAAGAACGCAACCTCGCGCACGCCCGACAGAGGGGCGTCAAAGTCCGACAGTTCCTGATCCAGCGCCACGCGCAGGGCCGACAGATCCGCGAAGGCAGCAGCATAGCGGTCTTCGCGCGCGCTGAGTTCAGCGACCAGATCGCTGACCGTCGCGGCCTGCGTTTCGACCTTTTCCTTGGGCAGGCCGATGCGTTCGCGCACCCAGGCGAAATACAGCACGTCCATCGCTTAGCTCTCCTTCAGATGGGGCATGGCTTTACGTAGGTAGTCATAGCCCGTGATCAATGTCAGCGTCGCAGCAATCCACAGCAGCCACAGCCCAATACGGCCCGACCAGAACATGCCTTCCAAATGCCAACGGAGGTGGTTGTGGTCCTCGACCTCGCCAGTCAGGACCTGATCTATGATCGTGGGGTCCATGCCGAAAGTGGCCATGACGAAATAGTGCTCGAATATCCCCTGCGAGAACAGGATGGCAATCGCCACCATCTGCGCCGTGGTCTTCCACTTGGCCAACTTGGTCACTTTCAAAGTTCCGGCTACATCGCCCAGATACTCCCGCAGGCCCGAGACAAAAACCTCGCGGAACAGGATCACGGTAGCGGGCAAAACCAGCCAAGGCGTCCAGTGTTCTGTCGAATAGCCCACAAGGATCATCAGCGCGATCACTACCATCGCTTTGTCGGCAATCGGATCCAGCATTGCGCCAATCTTTGTTTCCTGCTTCCAAGCACGGGCCAAGTAGCCATCGAACCAGTCGGTGATGGCGGCGGACATGAACAGGATCAGGGCAAACCAATCGGCATAGGGCCGGGTGAAATACAAAAACATCACGGCCAGACCTGGCGCCGCCAATAGGCGAAGCACGGTCAGGATATTGGGCAGGTTCCACTTCATGGTTAAAACTTTACATCGCCGGTTCAGGACATGAAAGATGGCCCGTTGAAAATCTGCCCCGATCACAGGCGGTTGCAGTGATTGCGGTCAAAGGGTCGCAATCCCGTTTCCGCGACTTGGCGCGCACAGTGTTTGCGGCCAGATTGGCGACTGGTTCAGACAGAGCGAAACATGACAACCCACATTCAAACCGACCCACGATCGAACCTGATCGGCAGTGCATGGATGATCGCTGCGATGGCTCTGTTCGCGCTTGAGGACGCGCTGATCAAGGCCGCCTCGGCCGCAATTCCGATCTGGCAGGTGCTGGTGCTGTTCGGCGCAGGCGGCGCGGTGATCTATGCGGTGGTGGCCCTGCTGCGCGGCACGCGACTGTTTCAGCCGGATGTGTTGTCGCGCCCAATGAAAGTGCGCGTGGTGTTCGAAATACTCGGACGGTTGTTCTATGTGTTGGCCATCGCACTGACCCCACTATCCTCGGCTACGGTGATATTGCAGGCCACGCCTCTGGTCGTTGTTGCTGGCGCTGCTCTGGTCTTTGGCGAAACCGTCGGCTGGCGCAGGTGGAGCGCCATTCTGATCGGCCTTGTCGGCGTCGTCATTATCATCCAACCAACCGGAGACAGCTTCTCGGCCCTGTCCATCCTTGCGGTGCTGGGAATGTTGGGGTTCGCAGGCCGCGATCTGGCCAGCCGCGCCGCGCCCGCGTCACTGGGGACCGAGGTGCTGGGGTTCTACGGTTTCCTCTGCATCATCGTCGCCGGGCTGGCCTATCGGTTCTGGGAGGGCACACCGATGCAGCCCCTAAGCACGCAAGTCAGCCTGCACATGGCCGGTGCAATCGTGATGGGCGTTATGGCCTATGCCTCGCTGATGAAGGCGATGCGCACGGGTGAGGTCTCATCAGTCACGCCTTTCCGCTATTCCCGACTGCTATTCGGGATCGGGTTGGGCGTGGTCATGTTTGGTGAGCGGCTGGACCAGACCATGTGGATCGGGTCGGCGCTGATCGTGGCCTCGGGGCTGTATATCCTGTGGCGCGGGCGGCGGGCCTAGCCCTTGTCGTGGAAGAAATCATAGACCTTCTGCGCCAACCCGGCTGAGATCCCGTCCACCGCTCTCAGATCCGCCAGATTGGCCCGGCTGACCGCCTTGGCGCTGCCGAAATGGGTCAGCAAAGCGCGTTTGCGCGCCGCGCCCACGCCGGGGATTTCATCCAGAGGCGTCGCCCCAACCGCCTTGGCCCGTTTGGCGCGATGGGTGCCGATGGCGAACCTGTGCGCCTCATCCCGCAGGCGTTGAATGAAATACAGCACCGGATCGTTGCGCTTCAGCGCAAAGGCGCGTTGGCCGATACGGTGGAATTCCTCTTTGCCGTGGTCGCGGTCCACACCCTTGGCGACACCGACCATCGGGATGTCTTCGACGCCATGTTCGACCATGATCTCATGCACCGCACTCACCTGCCCTGCGCCGCCGTCGATCAGCAGCAGGTCGGGCCACAGCCCCTTGTCACGGTCGGGGTCTTCTTTCAACAGGCGGGTGAAACGGCGGGTCAGGACCTCTTTCATCATGCCAAAATCGTCGCCCGGTGTCAGGTCATCGCCCCGGATGTTGAACTTGCGATAGGCGTTTTTCATGAACCCCTCGGGACCGGCCACGATCATGCCGCCCACCGCGTTGGTGCCTTGGATATGGCTGTTGTCGTAGACCTCAATCCGCTCGGGTGGCGTGTCCAGATCAAACGCCTCGGCCACGCCGCGCAACAGCTTGGCCTGCGTGGCGCTTTCCGACATGCGCCGTGCCAGTGACTCGCGTGCGTTGCGCAGGGCTCCGGCGACCAGTTCTTGTTTCTCGCCCCGTTGAGGGACAAGAATTTCAACCTTGCGCCCGGCTTTTTCCGACAGCGCATCCTGCATCAGATCAGCGTTCTCGATCCCATCTGACAGGATCAACTGACGCGGCGGTTCCTTGTTGTCGTAGAACTGACCGAGGAAAGCCTCCATCACCTCGGCCGGTGACACATCCGCCCCGACCCGAGGGTAAAAGTCCTTGTTGCCCCAGTTCTGGTTGGCCCGGATAAAGAACACCTGCACACAGGCCTGCCCGTTGTCCAGATAGAGTCCGATCACATCCGCCTCGGCCACGCCGCGCGGGTTGATGCCTTGGGACGTCTGCACCTGCGTCAGCGCGCGAATACGGTCGCGCAGGCTGGCGGCGCGTTCGAACTCCATCGCCTCGGACGCGGCCATCATCTGTTTGGCCAGTTCTTCCTGCACCTTGGTTGACCGGCCCGACAAGAACCGTTCCGCATCCTTGACGCTTTCGCCGTAATCGCTTTCCGAGATCAACCCAACACACGGCCCAGAACAGCGCTTAATCTGATACAGCAGACAGGGCCGCGTCCGGCTGTCGAACATGGAATCCGAGCAGTTACGCAGCAGGAACGCTTTTTGCAGCTGGTTCAGCGTCCGGTTCACCGCTCCGGCGCTGGCGAATGGGCCAAAATAGGCGCCCTTTTCTTTCTTCGCCCCACGATGTTTCTTGATCTGCGGAAACCCATGATCCTTGGCGACCAGAATGTTCGGAAAACTCTTATCGTCGCGCAGCAGCACATTGTACTTGGGCTTGAGCTGCTTGATCAGGTTCTGCTCCAGCAGCAGCGCCTCGGTCTCGGTCCGCGTGGTCAGAAACATCATCGAAACCGTCGCGGCGATCATCTTCTCGATCCGCCCCGAATGTCCGGGCCGCGTATAGTTCGATACCCGCGCCTTCAGGTTTCGCGCCTTGCCCACGTACAGAACCCGACTGTCCGCATCCAACATCCGGTACACACCGGGCGAGCTGTCCAGCGTTTTCACATATCGCTGTATACATTCGTATCCAACGCTTTGGGTTTCGGAGTTCGATTCGTTCTGGACGGTCATGTGCCTGAAATATGATTCCCTCACCATGGCTGCAATCTTGAGCGCCTCAGATCAAGAGAAAACAAATCCACGGTTTCTGTGGATAAGTATGAAGATAAGTTTCCGGGTATCGCGATTTTCCCTTAATTCATTAAGGATTCCTTGATTTGCACAAAAAATAGGCAGTAGACTAACTGTTTGTTTTTAATTGATATTTTTTCATACACAGGACAAGTGCATGAAAAACAATACATTTTTGTAACGCGTTGGTAACAGAAATGAGAGCGGTGCAAAACTTATCTGAGAATTACCTATTCAACGCCCAAAACATCCGGTGTTTGCCAACCAAGATGCTGCCCGCCATCCACGCATAAAAGCTGTCCGGTGACGGCGTGGGCATCCAGAAAATAGCCCAGCGCAGCGGTGATATCAGACGGGTTTGCGCCGCGTTCCAACACTGTGTTTCTTCGCTGCGCGCTAAAGTGATCGGCGCTTTGACGATGTCCCTGCATCGTCGGGCCTGGACCAATCGCATTGACGCGGATAGCCGGGGTCAGCGCCTGCGCAGCGGTACGAGTCAGCGCCCAGAGACCCATCTTAGCGATAGTGTAGGACATAAATTCGGGCGTCAGCTTACGCACGCGCATATCCACCATGTTGACGATCAGGCCGGTCGCCACTGGTTCTCCTGCATCGTCTTTCTCAGGCTCCAACCCTTGTTCGGCCAACGCCTGTGTCAGAACGAAGGGCGCGCGAAGGTTGCTGTCCATGTGGCGGTCCCAGCTTGTGCGGGTGGCCGTCTGGATGTTGTCATATTCAAAGATCGACGCATTGTTGACCAGACAGGTGATCGGTCCGCCCAACGCCTCGGCCGCGCGGGGCAACAAGGTCTGAACCTGCGCCTCATCCAGAAGATCGGCCTGTAGGGCGATCGCGCTGCGACCCATAGCCTGAGCCTCGGCCACGACATCCAGCGCCGGTTGTTCCGAGGTCGCATAGTGGATGGCCACATCATACCCGCGCTGTGCCAAATACAGGGCCATAGCCCGGCCAAGGCGAATGCCTGCTCCGGTTACGAGGGCACGGGTCATGATTGGGTCTCCGTAAGGTTAGGCCAGCAATGTGACGATGTAGACCACATACAGCAGGGTCAACAACAGGCCCCACCCGCGGGTGATATCTTTCTTGAAAAAGACGAAGGGGATCAGCAGCAGCGAGGCCGCCAGCATCACCCACAAATCGAAGTGCAAGAATTCGGGATCGACCGGGATGCGCCCGACAAGCGTGGCAATCCCCACAATGGCCAGCAGGTTGAACATGTTCGACCCGATGACGTTCCCCAAAGCAACATCCGCCTGACGGCGCAGCGCCGCCATCACGGTCGTCGCCAGTTCGGGCAGAGACGTCCCGACCGCCACCAGCGTCAACCCGATCACTGTTTCGCTGACCCCATAGGTGCGGGCAATGACCGTCGCGTTGTCGACCAGCAGATGCGCGCCCATCGGTAGTCCGATCAGACCCAGCACAAGATAGATCGAGATTTTCCAATAGGGCATATTCGGATCAGCCTCTTCCAGGCCGTCCAGATCATCATCGTCTGCGCAGGCGTCACCACAGGCTTTGCGGTGTGCATGCGCCTCGCGGAACGCGTTCCACAAGACTAAAGCCAGCGCCGTCAACAGGATGGCCCCGCTGAGCAAGTTGAACACGCCGCAAAAGGCCAACCCGATGAACAGCACCGTTGCCATGATCATGAAGACATAGTTCTTGCGGCTGTCACATTCGCTGGTGTGCAACGTGGCCAGCAGCGCAGGCAGGCCCAGCACCAACAGGATATTGGCCGTGTTTGAACCGACCACATTGCCAAGCGCGATCCCCGGTGCGTTTTCCTGAATCGCGCTGATCGCAATCAACAATTCAGGCGCCGAAGTGCCAAAAGCCACAATGGTCAGGCTGACGATCAGAGCAGGCACGCCCAAGCGCAGGCTGAGGTTCACGGCCCCACGCACAAGCGCATCACCCGCCAGCAGCAGGATCAGCAGCCCGAGCCCCGAAAGCAGCCATGCCGTCATGTACGGCCTCCTTTTTCGCAGGCGCAGGGGCCTTTGCCGATCCTGAACCGCCCGCAGCGCGGACACCGGGATGATTGCAGCCTCTTTTGACCCGGAAAGCGCAGCTTGCCGAACATGGCCAGCACGCCCATGGCAATCAGGAAGAGTGTGACAATCTTGATGATCACGTCACAGACCAAAACGCGCATAGGCCGCGCGCTCCTCAAGCCCTGCAATCGCGTCTTGCGCCACCGACGCACCAACCCGCGACAATAGCGGCTTGCGCAGGCCATAGCGGCGGAATTTGACCTTGTCGCCGAACCGCTCCTGCATCTTGGGTTTCAGATGCGCAATGCCGTCGATCAGACCCAATTCCTGTGCCCGCCGCGCCAGCCAGATCTCGCCAGTAAACAGGTCCTGGCTTTCGTCCAGCTTCCCGTCCCGCCGGGTTTTCACATGGGTGATGAAATTTTCGTGAATGTCGCCTAACAGACGTTCTAGACGAGCCACATCTTCTTTCTTTTCGGGCGAGAACGGGTCGAGCATGGACTTCGACGCCCCGGCTGTATGAACCCGCCGTTCGATCCCCTGCCGTTTTAGCAGCACATGCGCGCCAAAACCGGATGAAATCACGCCAATCGAGCCCAGCACCGAACTGTCGTCGGCATAAATTTCATCTGCAGCTGCCGCCAGCCAATACCCACCCGAGGCGGCGACATCTTCGACAAACGCTATGACAGGAACGTTCAATTCCTCAGATAATCGCCGAATCCGCGCCCCGATCAGTGAGCTTTGAACGGGCGATCCACCGGGCGAATTGACCTCAAGCGCGACGGCTGCCGGTTTGCCTTTTCGAAACGCTTTCTCAAGAACCGGCGCTAGCGAGGTGTCGGACATCGAGCCGCGCCCCGTCATTCCGATGGCGCCAGACAGGCGAATAACGGCCACACAGGGTTGTTTTTTGACGAAGGGCAGGCGCAGTTTCATGGGAGCCGATGTAGAGTGCGGCCCACCGGTAAACAAGGGACGGTTTGAACCTTGGATGCGGGAGGGTCACATTTCTCGGCGTCGATGGGCAAAAATGCAACGTCGATCATTGGCTAGCTCCGGATGCGCCAACCGGTTTTGAAAATCCACCAAATGATGCCAAGGCAAATACCTGTGAAGGCAAGAATGGCCAGCAGACTGAACACGATCGGAACGTCAGCCAAACCGTAGAACGACCACCTGAACCCCGAGATCAGATAGACCACCGGATTAAACAACGTGATCGTTTGCCACACCGGCGGCAGCATCGAGATCGAATAGAACGTCCCTCCCAGAAAGATCAGCGGCGTGACCACCAGTTGCGGCACCAGCGACATCTGCTCGAAGTTACTGGCCCAGATGCCGATGATGAACCCCAAGAGCGAGAAACTAAGGCAGGTCAGCACCAAAAAGGCCACCATGGCCAGCGGGTGTTCGATCCGTAAGTCCACAAAGAACGTCGCGGTGATCAAAATCACCACACCCACGAACAACGCCTTGGTTGCAGCCGCTCCCACATATCCGATCACGATCTCGATGAAATTCACCGGGGCCGAGAGCAGCTCATAAATCGTGCCAAGGAATTTGGGGAAGTAGATGCCGAATGACGCGTTCGATATACACAGCATCACCACTGACAGCATGATCAGCCCCGGCACGATGAACGCCCCGTAGGACACGCCCTCGACCTCTTGAATACGACTGCCGATGGCGGTGCCGAAAACCACGAAATACAACGAGGTCGACAGGACCGGTGACAGAAAACTCTGCGCCAGAGTGCGGAAAAACCGGGCCATTTCGAACCGGTAGATGGCGGCGATGGCGGTCCAGTTCATGCAGGATCTCCTGACACAAGATTGACGAAAATCTCTTCCAGGCTCGATTGCCGGGTCTGCACGTCACGTAACACCAACCCCGCCTCGGCCACGTCGTTCAACAAGGTAGTGATCCCGGTACGGTCGGCATTGGTATCATAGGTATAGACCAGCGAGTCCCCATTGCCATTCAGCGTCAGGTTATGCGCGGCCAGACAATCTGGGATGGCCTCAATGGGTGCGGTCAGCATCACCTCGATCTGTTTCTTGCCCATCTGAGCCATCAAGGTTGCCTTGTCCTGCACCAGCAGAAGCTCGCCCTTGTCAATTACACCGACACGGTCGGCAATGGCCTCAGCCTCTTCAATGTAATGGGTAGTCAGGATGATTGTCACACCCGCTTGCTTCAACTCGGCCACGATCTCCCACATGTCTTTGCGCAGCTCGACATCGACGCCTGCGGTGGGTTCGTCCAGAAACAGCACGCGCGGCTCGTGGGCCAGCGCCTTGGCGATCAGCACCCGGCGTTTCATACCGCCCGATAATTCCTTGATGGCGCTTTTACGTTTGTCCCACAGCGACAGCTTGCGCAGAATTTCCTCAATCCGGGCATTGTCGGTGCCATAGCCAAACAGCCCGCGCGAAAACCGCACGGTGTTCCAAACCTTTTCAAACGGCTCCAGCGCGATCTCTTGCGGTACAAGGCCAATCATCCGACGCGCGGCGCGGAAATCCGTTTGAATGTCGTGACCGCCAACCGTCACACTGCCCGAGGTTGGAGTGGTGATTCCACAGACGGTGGAGATCAGCGTCGTCTTACCGGCCCCGTTGGGGCCCAACAGCGCCAGAATCTCGCCCTGCTCGATATCCAGTGACACGCCTTTCAGCGCCTCAAACCCTCCGGCATAGGATTTCCGCAAATCCCGGATCGACAGAATTGGTGTCATACATATTCCCCGTTCTGGCAGGGACAGTATCGCGCTGCGCCGGAACAGAACAGAGCCATTTCACAAGCGAGGTACAACCCTGCCCGCTCAAAATCCGCCTTGCAATTCTGCCCAGCCCCGGAAACCCTGCCCTGAAAGGGAAAACACCATGCTGACCGGAACACGCATCATCGAAATCGAAGGACTCGGCCCCGCCCCTTTCGCCGCCATGCTTCTGGCCGATCTGGGCGCCGACGTCATCACCATCCACCGCAAAGGCGGCGCAGTAACGCCAGGTATGCCCGAACAATCGCTTTTGGATCGGGGCAAGCGATCCATTGCGCTGGACTTAAAGGACCCCAACGACCTGAGCACCGCCAAAGGCCTGATTGCCACGGCCGATGCCCTGATCGAAGGCTTCCGCCCCGGCGTGATGGAGAAGCTGGGCCTCGGCCCCGAACCCTGCCACGAGACGAACCCTAAGCTGGTCTATGGTCGCATGACCGGCTGGGGCCAGAACAGCCCTCTAGCGCAGACGGCCGGACACGACCTGAACTACATCGCCCTGTCCGGCGCGCTCTGGTATGCATCCTCCCCCGGCGACGCACCGCAAACACCAGCCACCCTTGTGGGCGATATCGGCGGCGGCGCCATGTATCTGGTAGCGGGTCTTCTGGCCGGGCTGTTGAATGCGCAGAAAACCGGGCAAGGCACGGTCGTTGACGCCGCCATCTACGACGGCTCGGCCCATATGATGAACCTGCTCATGAGCTTGCGGCAGACCGGCAACCTGCATGACACGCGGGGGCAAAGCCTGCTGGACGGCCCACATTGGAGCCGCACATACGCGTGCTCGGACGCAGGATTCGTCACCGTCCAATGCCTGGAGCCCAAATTCTACGCCGAATTCTTGCGCAAACTGAACCTGTCTGACGACCCGGATTTCCAACAGCAATACAACAGCGAACTCTGGCCAATGCTCACCAATCGCCTGACCGACATTTTCGCCCAACACCCACGCGATCACTGGGCACACCTGTTACATGGCTCCGACGCCTGCGTCGCCCCGGTCCTCAGCCCCGAACAAGCGCTCGACCATCCCATGAACCAAAGCCGCCAAACATGGACTGCGCAAGACGGCACGCTGCAAGCCACGGCCGCACCACGGTTTTCAACCCATGATTGGCGCCTCAGACCCAGCCCCAAACGCGGCGAACACAATGACGAAATCCGCGCCGAGATCGAAACACAGCCCGAATCCGCCCCTTCATCTGGCTAAAAATATCCCGGGGGATGAATTGGTCAAAGGTCAAGAAGGGGGCTGGCCCCCTCCCTCCTGGCTTACCGCGCGCGCACCGTATCAATCATCAACTGAACATTCTCAGGATTCGCATCCGGCGTGATCCCGTGCCCAAGGTTGAAAATGTGCGGTCCCTTGGAAAACGCCTCTACGATCTTTCGCGTCTCATCCACCAAAACCTGCCCACCCGTCACCATATGAGACGAGGCCAGATTGCCCTGCACGCAGCCATCCACTTGCACATTGGCCGCCGCCCAATCTGGCGCGACCGAGTTGTCCAGCGCCACACAATCCACGCCGGTGGCCCTGGCAAACCCAACATAGCCCTCTCCGGCCTCGCGCGGGAAACCGATGACCGGAATCCCGGGATGGCGTTCTTTGATGGCCTGCGCGATCACCCGGCACGGCTCAACGGCATATTTCTGAAACTCCTCGCCCTTCAGTGACCCGGCCCAACTGTCAAATATCTTGACCACCTCGGCCCCGGCCTCGATCTGGGCCGACAGATACTCGATCGTCGCCAGCGTGATCCGCTCGAGCAACGCCTCGAACAATGCCACATTCCCCTCGCGCAGCGCATGGGCCGGGCCTTGGTCCGGCGTGCCGCGCCCGGCGATCATATAGGTGGCCACCGTCCAGGGCGCGCCTGCAAAACCGATCAAAGTCGTCTCGGACGGCAATTCCCGCGACAGGATACACACGGTTTCATAGACCGGCGACAAAGTCTCATGAATCGCATCCACGGGTTTCAGCGCATCAAACTCGGCCTGCTGGGTGATGGTCGACAAGCGCGGCCCCTCACCGGTGACAAACCACAAATCCGCGCCCAGCGCCTGTGGCACTAGAAGAATATCGGCAAACAGAATCGCCGCATCGAACCCATAGCGGCGGATCGGCTGCAACGTGACCTCGGCCGCCAGTTCGGGGTTATAGCACAGCGACAGGAAATCCCCCGCCTGCGCCCGCGTCGCGCGGTATTCGGGCAGGTACCGCCCGGCCTGACGCATCATCCAGATCGGCGGCACATCCTGCACTTCACCTGCCAATGCGCGCAGTATCTTCTTTGTCTCGGCCATCTTTGCCCCCAATCATCCGGTTTGCGCCACGGGTCGGCCCTCAGTGGCAATTTGTCAAGCTCTGCCCCCATTGTCAGGGCAATGTGACGCGATTAAAGCTTGCGCCATGACACTGACCCTGCCCTCCCCCGACTCACCGCTCAAGATCGGAACACGCGGATCGCCGCTGGCGCTGGCGCAAGCCCATGAGACCCGCCACAGGCTGGGCACCGCATTTGATCTGTCCGAAGAGGCGTTCGAGATCGTGGTGATCAAGACCACCGGCGACAACCGCGCGATGATCGACGCGGACCGCCCGTTGAAAGAGATCGGCAACAAGGGGCTGTTCACCAAGGAAATCGAAGAGGCAATGCTGCGCGGCGATATCGACATCGCGGTGCATTCCACCAAGGACATGCCGGTGGAACAGCCCGCAGGTCTGGTGCTGGACACGTTCCTCCCGCGCGAGGATGTGCGCGACGCCTTCATCTCGCCAAGTTTGAATTCAATTCACGACCTGCCGCAGGGTGCGACCGTCGGCACCTCGTCCCTGCGCCGCCGGGCCCAATTGCTGAACCGCCGCCCCGACCTGAACGTGGTTGAATTCCGAGGCAACGTGCAAACGCGACTGAAAAAACTGGCAGACGGCGTGGCTGATTGCACCTTTCTGGCCATGGCCGGCATCCGCCGCCTGAACATGGAGGACGTCCCCGCCACCGCCATCGCGCCCGAGGACATGCTGCCTGCCATCGCCCAAGGCACGATCGGTATCGAGCGTCGCAGCGACGATTCCCGCACAGCGTGTATGCTTGAGGCGATCCACGACGCCGAAACCGGACAACGTCTGGCGGCTGAGCGCGCGCTACTCGCGGCGTTGGACGGGTCCTGCGAAACGCCCATCGCGGGTCTGGCCGAACTTCAAGGCGGCCAATTGCGCCTGCGCGGCGAGGTGCTGCGCCCCGATGGATCCGAGGCAATTGCCGAGGAGATCTCCGGCGCGGTGGAGGACGGGGCCGAAATGGGCCGCGCCATGGCAAGTACGCTGCTTCAAAGGGCTGGCCCTGGTTTCTTCGACTGGAAAAATTGAGGAAAAATAGCGGTATGTGATCTAGTTCACTGCCAGCGCGCAGAAATCCGCGCATATTGGGATCACACCGATTGAGAGGTCGGGTTGGTCTCGAATAAGTCGAAGTTTTTTGTAAGTCTGTCCATTTTAAGTGGTATTCGAGGGGGCGAGACGCAACCCTGATATCCGATCAGTTAGGGCCGTTGTCAGCGATGACAGCGGCCCGTTTCCGTTCCATTAACCCGCGCGAAGGATCACCTCGACCGCCTTTCGCACCGCATCGCGTGTCAGCTCAAGATCGGCATCTGTCACGGCCAAAGACGGGTAAAGCTTACCCGGTGACTTGAAGACACCACTCGCCCTTAAACTGTTATTGTAGAGCGCGTTGCGCTGGGGGTCATCGTGACGGGCACTGCGATAATCACGGCAGGGGCTATCGGTGAAATAGATGTCGAAAAGGGTTTCATCCCCGCAGATCTGATGTGGAATCTCCGCGTCGGTCAGGGCATCTGTCTGCATTTGCTGCAGGACAGCACCGGTCGCGCGCAGTTGGTCATAGACGCCGTCGCGCCGCAGTACCTCCATCGTTTTCAACCCTGCAACCGAGGCCACCGGGTTGCCCGACAACGTGCCCAACTGCATCAGCCAGCCACCCTCGCCCACCTGATCCTTGTCGAAATGCTTCATGATCTCGGTGCTTGCACCCAGCGCGGCCAGGGGGAAGCCGCCGCCGATGATCTTGCCCATGGTGCAGATGTCGGGGGTGACGCCATATCTCTCCTGCGCGCCGCCGTAGGCTAGACGAAAACCGGTGACGATCTCATCAAAGATCAGCAGGACATTGTGTTTGTCACACAGGTCGCGCAGCCCTTGCAGATAGCCCGGCAGAGGCGGGATGATCCGTTGCAGCGGCTCGACCATGATAGCGGCGATGTCATCATGTTCGCCCAGCAACGCCGCGACAGCGTCCAAGTCGTTGAAGGGCGCGATCAGCATCTGCTCGGCCACGCCAGCAGGAATACCCGCGCTGTCGGGCACTGCTTGCGGGAAGTTGACCTGTCGACTGGGGGCGAGGCTCATTTGCGCCTCGGCGCTCATGCCGTGATAGCCGCCTTCGAATTTCAGAATCTTGTCGCGCCCGGTATAGGCGCGAGCCAAGCGGATGGCGTACATGTCAGCCTCGCCGCCCGAGGCGACAAAACGCACCTGTTCGCAGCACGGCACCGCGTCGATGATCGCCTCAGCCAGTTCGATACCTTTGACGTTGTTGGCGAAAAAAGTCATGCCTTTGGGCAGTTGTTCCAGAACCGCCTCCATCACCTCGGGGTGACCGTGACCCAGCAGCATGGGGCCAGAACCGATCAGATAGTCGACATATTCGTTGCCGTCCTCATCCCAGACACGGCTGCCTTCGCCACGGGCGATGATGATGCCGGGGTCGAAATTGCCAAATCCCCCGGCGGGCAAGGCGGCGTTGGCGCGGGCGATCCATTCGGATTGAGTGTTGATCTTGAGCATCTCAGGCAATCTCCAAAATCGGGGAACCAAGGATTTCCGGGTCGGGCGTCACGCCCAGACCCGGGCCTTCGGGCGGGGCGATGCGACCGTCTTTGCGACTGGGGGCATCCGGGCAGAGGCGCGGGCCCACGTATGAGGACAGATCGCAGGTGTTCATCAGCGAGCCATTCGGGGTTGAAGCCGCGAAATGCAACACGGCGGCGGTGACGATATCGGACCCCCAAGTGCATTCGGCGCAGATCTCGGCCCCCAGATGCACGGTCAGATCGCGTGCGCGGCGCATTGCTGACAGACCGCCGAACTTGGACAGTTTCAACGCCACCGCATCCATGCAGCCCAGTTCATGCGCGCGGAGCAGCGAGGCCAAATCATGCGCGTTTTCGTCGATCTTCATCGGCAGGCCAGTGGCTTGCCGGACGGCGGCGCAATCCTCCAGCGTTTTGCAAGGCTGCTCCAACATCACATCCAGATGCGCCACGGCGCGGCCCGTGCGTGTGGCCTGCAAGCGCGATGCGCCGCAGTTCCAGTCTCCGTAAACGATAGGCCCTGCCCCCACAGCCTCGCGCACTTTGGTCAGGCGTTCGACATCGGCCTGCCAGTCGGCTTCAACACCCAGCTTGACCTGAAACTGGCGAATACCGGTCTGATAGGCGGTCTGCGCGATGCGGGCCATCTCATCGGGGTCTATGCAGGTAATCGAGTGATAGAGCGGCATGTCCTTGCGCGTGCGCCCGCCCAGCAGCGCATAGACCGGCTGGCCTGTGGCCTGGCCGAACAGATCCCATAGGGCAAGATCGACGGCGGATTTTGCGTAGCGGTGGCCCTGTAGAAACCCGTCGAGCTTGCGCATCGGGGCATCGGCCCCGAAGGGCGACATTCCGAGGATTTCCGGGGCCATTTCGGTGATCGCCGCTGGGACGCCATCGGCATAGGCGGGCAGATAGTGGGGAATCGGGCAGACCTCGCCCCATCCTTTAAGGCCAGTATCGGTTTCAAGGCAAAGCACATGGGTTTTGACGGTGGCGCAGGTTTTGCCCTCGGCCATGTGGTAGGTTTCGTGGCTGGTGAGGTCGACGGACCAGAGGGTGATGGCGGTGATTTTCATTCAGGCCGTCCTTGGGGTGTTGATGTCGTGCAGTCTGAGGGGCCAGCCCCTCTCTTGGCCTTCGGCCAATTCACACCCCGAGATATTTCTAGCCAGATGAAGGGGCGGATCATAGCGGGGCCTCGTAGGTTGCGATTGGGAGACCGAGGGTATCTTCGTCGGGGTGGACGCCAAGGCCCGGGGTTTCGGGCAGGTGGAGATGTCCGTTATTGTTGCGGGGACCGCGACCGTTGGCGATGTCGACGGTGATCATATCCTGGCAGGCCCAGACGGCATGGCAGTTCTGATCTGGGATGGTGGCGGCCAAATGCAGGGCCTCGGTATCGGCAAGAACGGTGCCTCCGGTGGCCATGACGAACATGTCGATCCCGTGGGCCAGGGCGATATCGCGCATTCGGGCTGCCTTGGTCAGGCCGCCGACGCGGTTGAGCTTGATGCCAAAGACCTCGGCCAGCCCGTCGCGGGCGATGCGGGCGGCGTCTTGCAGAGTGACGAGGCTTTCGTCCACCGACACCGGCGACGCGTGGCGGGGTGCGATCGCAGCGATGTCATCGAGGGATTCGCAAGGCTGTTCGAAGATCACCTGCAAAGGCTCGCAGGCCTTCATCACGCGCAGCGCCTGTTGGCGAGTCCAGCCCCGGTTCACGTCATAAAGGACAATTTCGCCGGGGCGGCGGAAGCTTTCAACATCTTGAACGCGGGCTATGTCGCGTTCGACGTCTCCGCCGATTTTGACCGAATGGGCGATGTAACCACGGTCGCGGTAGCGGGTCATCACCTCGCGCGTTTCTTCAGCGGTTTTGGCACCGACGGACGAGGCAATCGGGCGCGGGGTACGGGACCCGCCGCCCATCAGGTCGGCAATTGGCAGGCCCGCAGCCTGCCCGGCAATATCCCAACAGGCCATGTCGATAGGGCTTTTGGCATAGAGATGGCCGGGGAGCGCCGTATCCATGGCGCGTTCCACATCCAACACGCGACGTGGATCGAGGCCCATAATAAAGGGGGCCATGGTTTCAATCCCGGCACGGATGCCTGGGCCGTGGGCGGGGACGTAGGTATGGCCCCAGGGCGTGCCCTCGCCCCAGCCGATCAAGCCAGTATCGGTTTCAATCTTCACCAGCGTTGCGTCCAGCGTTTCGAATTTCAAACGCCCGCCAGACAACCAATAGGGATGCTCAAGCGGCAGGTCGATTTGGTAGACGGTGATGGTTTTGATCTTCATAGAGTGTACTCCGCCACGGGCGCGCCGAGGCTTTTGAAATCCGGGGTGACACCCAAACCTGGCGCATCTGGCGCGTAGAGTTTGCCGTTTCGCGACACAGCCCCGCCGCATCCGGTCGAGCGGGTGTTGTAGTTCATCAGGTCTGTGGTGTTTTGCAGGTATTCCTCGGGCGTGGAGGCGGCAAAATGGGCGACGGTGGCAGTGGTGATTTCACCGCCCCATGTATCCTCGGCCACCACTGGAATACGGTTTTCAATCAGAAAATCGCGCACCCGCCGAGCCTTGCTGAGCCCGCCGAGATTGGAAAGCTTCAGGCAGCAGATCTCGGCCCCCTGATCCGCGACGATCCGCTGCGCCATGTGCATTCCTGTCAGGCATTCATCCAGCTTCATCGGCTGTTCGGCCACGCGGCGGACCTGCTGGCATTCCTCGTACGTTCTGCAGGGTTGTTCGAGGATAAAGTCCAGGTCGCGCGTCGCCCGAGCCACCTGGATCGCGTTATCCACGCGCCAGCCCTGATTGGCGTCGGCCATGGCGATCTCACCCGGTTGCAGCAAAGGGACCGTGGCCCTGATGCGGTCGATATCCGTGGTCCAATCTACGCCCACCTTGATTTGGAACTGACGGTAACCCTGATCGCGATAGGTGTTCATCTCGGCCACGGTCTCATCCACTGCCTTCTGAGGTGCCACCCGATACATCGGGGCACCGTCCGTCAGCTTGCCACCCAGCAACATCCAAACGGGCTGCGAGCAGGCCTGCCCCAGAATATCCCAGCACGCCGCATCAAACGACGCCTTGGCATAGCCGTGCCCCTGCACCAGATGGTCCATCAACCGTTCGATCCGCCCAATCTGACGCGGGTCCTCACCCAGCAGAGATGGGGCCACCAAACGCGCCAGCGCGGGCACGCCTTGGGAATGCGCGACCATGTAGTTTTCGCCGCAAGGTGTGAACTCACCGCAACCCTGCAACCCTGCATCGGTGTCGATCACCACAATCGAGGCGATGGCGGTCTCAATCGCGTTGCCCGCACCCCAAACATAGGCCCCGCCGACATAGGGCAGCCCGGTCTGATAGATGCGGATGCGGGTGATTTTCATGCGGCGTCCATTCGGGGCAAGGCGTCCAGCCCTTCGCCGCGCCACAGCACGTAGGTCAGGATGGGGCTGTCGGTGGTCGTCATGGCGTGGCTTTGCCAACTGGTGTGCAGACGAGTTTGGTTGGGTGTTAGTTCGGCGTCATTGCCAGCGACGTGAAACCTCGCACGGCCGGCGGCGATTAGGTACAGTTCTTCGGCCTGATGGCTGTGCCAATCATAGGCTAATCCCTCACCCCAAAAAGCCACGTAACCCCGCAGCTTTGTCGAGTGGAAATGGCCCGTGGGACCGAACAGTTCATAGGAGCCAAAACGGTTCAGGAAGTCGGCACCGACTTCGTCTTCGGTGTAAGTCAGCTTCCAATTGGCGAGATGCGCGGTTGCGCAGATCGCCTTCGTAAGGGCTTGGGTCGGCCCGGCATCGGACTGGATCGCCTGCACGAGAGGAACCGCCGGGATCGCGTTTGGCGACACGTCAACAGCGCACAGATCATCTGGCCAATCACCGAACGCAGCCAGATCAGGATGCGTTTGGTGCAGCTGTCGCGCGGCGTTCAGCACATCAATCAAAGTCATGGGATCACCACGATATTGCCCGTGTGCTGCTTGGCGATGAAAGCTGCTTGCGCCTCGCGCAGCTCCTCCAGAGGATAAGTCGCGGCAAGAGCCGGTTTGATCTCACCCGCCTCGATATATTTCACGAGGTTCTGCATGACCTGCGGGTCAATCACGGTCGAGCCGGTAAAGGTCAGGTCGCGCAGATAGAAGGTGCGCAAGTCGAACTCAACCATCGGGCCCGCGATGGCTCCGGAGCAGGTGTACCTTCCGCCGCGCTCGAGGATGTCGATCAGGGTCGGCCAGTAGGGGCCACCGACCACATCTGCGACCACCGTGATCTGTTCACCGTCCAGCACTTTGCGCAGGTTTTCCGGTGCGCGCGGCAGGATCATGTCAGGACCAAGCTCGGTGACGTCGGCATGTTTCGCCTCGGACGCCATTGCGATAACGCGCGCGCCGCGCCGTTTGGCCAGTTGCACCAAGGCACCGCCGACACCGCCCGAGGCTCCGGGCACCAGAACCGTGTCTTTCTCGGTGACATTGGCGCGGGTCAGCATCCCTTCGGCGGTTGAGTAGGAGCAAGAAAACGTCGCCAGTTCCGCATCCGACAGATCAGAGGTAATCGGCACTGCATTCACGGCCAGAGTGGTGGCGTATTCGGCAAACCCTCCGTCCCGTTCCGAGCCGTAGTAGCCGGTTTTGTCCTTGTTGCCGGGATCATCCGGGTCCCGTAACCAGCCATCGGTGATTACGCGCTGACCGATACGGGCGGGGTCGACACCTGCACCCACGGCTACGATATAGCCACAGATATCCGCCCCCTGGATGCGCGGGAAGGTGATCGGGTTGCCGCCCCAGGTGGGGTCTTCCTCTCCCACCTCATCAAACGCGCCGCCGGTTGTCGCGTCGGTGACTGTCTTGGAATACCAACCCGACCGCGTGTTGACGTCCGTGTTGTTCAGACCGCAGGCGGCGACCTTGATCAATACTTCATGAGCCGCAGGTTCAGGGCGAGGCCAGTCTGGGTGCAGTACCATCTGCTCCAGCCCGCCATGACCCATCGTGACCATGGCTTTCATTGTATCAGGCAGAGTCATTGTGCGGCCTCCAGTACGGCGTCGGTTCGTGGCAGCAGGCTTTGCGGATCATAGGCTGACTCACCCAATACGCGGGCCGCACGGGGTTGACCGTGGATCACGACCTGCAATGCGGTGCCGGGCGTGGCGGCCTCGGGCTTGATGTAGGTAAAGGCGAGGATCTTGCCGACGGTATGCCCATAGACCACTGAAGCGGTCGAGCCGACCACGCGACCATTCAGCATCACTGCCTCACCGCCATGGCCGTCGATCTCACCATCCGGTTCGATTTCCAGATAGGCGCAAATCCACGGAAGGTCGGTGTTCAGGGTCATGTCCTTGCCCAGATACTCCTTGTCGGTGCGCGCAAAGCGCAGCACGTCCGCCTCGGCCAATGTGACTTCATTGGTTAGTTCACCCGCGCCTTTGAAGCCTTTCTCCATCCGCATCACGTTCATGGCAAAGCTGCCGTAGTCGGCGATGCCATGCGGCTCACCCGCACCCCAAAGTGCGTTGTAAACGTCGAGGCAAGCGGCGTTGGGCATGTGCAACTCCCAGCCCAGTTCCCCGGCATAGGACATGCGGAACGCCCAGACCTTGTGGCCTGCGATTGTGATTTCCTGCGCGGACAACCAGCGGAACCCGACATTGGTCAAATCGGCATCGGTGCAGCGCGCCAGTACGTCCCGCGATCGGGGACCGTTCAGCGACAAGGCTGACCAATCGGACGAGAGGGCGGTAATCTGAACATCCTCATCCGTCCGCTGTTGCGTCAGGTGATCCAGCAAGCGCTGTTCGAAGAACGCGGCGCATACCAGATAGAAGCGATCTTCAGCCATGCGGACAATCGTGGTCTCCAACTCGATCCGGCCCCGGCGGTTCAGCATATGGGTCAGCGTGATCGAGCCCACTTTTTGCGGCATCCGGTTGGCCGTCAGCCGATCCAGCAGGGCGTAGGCATCCGGCCCCGAAACCTCGACCTTAGTAAAGGCGGTGACATCCATGATGCCGACGCGTTCGCGCACCGCTTTGACCTCGGCCGCGACCATGTCGTCGGCGGGCGTGCGGCGGAATGAATAATGGTCGCGCTGTTCAACCCCATCGCGGGCGAACCAGCGGGGGCGCTCGAACCCATAGACTTCCTCATGCACCGCGCCCTTGGATTTCAGCAATTCATACAGGGGCGATGGCTTGATCGGACGCCCTTCGAGACGGTTGAAATGCGGAAAGGGGATTTCGTGGCGCAGGCAGTAATCTTCCTCGGCCTTAATCACCTGCCAGTCCTTCGTGGCATAGCTGCCGAACCGGCGCGGATCGAACTCGCGCATAGAGATTTCGGCGGCCCCATGCACCATCCAGCGCGCCAACTCACGCGTCAGACCCGGCCCCCAACCAATGCCGATCTGCGTACCGCAGCAGCACCAGTAGTTCTGCACACCCGGCGCAGGCCCGATCAGCGGGTTGCCGTCCGGCGGGTGCGAGATCGCGCCGTGAACGTCACGCTGAATGCCCAGTTCGGCAAAGATCGGCATACGGTTCAGGCTTTCCTCAAGCCACGGCATCACCCGTTCGTAATCCGCGTCGAACAGCCAGTTCTCGTATTCCCACGGGCAATGATCATGCCAGACCGAGTTTGGGTTCTCTTTCTCGTAAATCCCGATCAGCCCGCGCTGTTGCTCCATCCGGATATAACCAGAGACCTTACGGTCGTCGCGGATCACCGGCAGTTCCTTGTCCAGATTCTGGAACTCGGGCACAGGCTCGGTCACGAAGTAATGGTGCGTCATCGAGGTCATTGGCAGTTGCAGCCCCGACCATTCACCCATCTGACGGGCGTAAGTGCCGCCTGCGTTCACCACATGCTCGCAGGTTATGGTGCCCAACTCGGTCTCAACTACCCACCCGCCATTCTCGGCCTGCGTGATATTGGTAGCGCGGCAGTTGCGGAAGATGCGGACGCCTTTTTGGCGCGCGCCCGTCGCCATCGCCATTGTCACATTGGTTGGGTCCACATGGCCGTCATCTGGTGTGTGCAGCGCGCCCAACACACCGTCGAGATTGTAGAACGGGTGCAGTTCGGCCACCTTCTCGGGGCCCACCAATTCGATGTTGAAGCCAAGCGAGCGGCCCACGGACAGGGTGTGGCGCAGCCAGTCCATCTCATCCTCGGTATAGGCCAAGCGGAACGAGCCGCAGCCGTGCCATGTGACCGGCTGGCCGGTTTCAGCCTCCAACGCGCCGGAATAGAGACCGATATTGTAGTCCACGCATTTGCCCAGCCCAAAGCTTGAGGTCGAATGCGTGATCTGGCCCGCCGCGTGCCACGTGCTGCCGCTGGTCAGCTCGGCCTTTTCCAGCAGGACGGTGTCATCGCCCCACCCCTCATGCGCCAGATGATAGGCCAGACCGACCCCCATGACGCCGCCTCCAACAATGACCACGCGGGCGTCGGTGGGCAATTTCTTCTCGGACATGACATTTCCTCTTCCCGAGTCGCTTTTCTGCTCGACAGGCTAATTCCACATTTGTACCATCGTCAATCATGAATGACACAAATGTATCATCAATCGTTCTCGACCGCCTCACGGAGGAATGGGAGGCCCTGACGCCCGAGGCGCAAAAGGCCGCACGCTACGTGTTGGAAAACCCCACGGATGTTGGGGTTTCGACCGTGCGCGAGATCGCCGAGGCGGCAAAAGTAAAGCCCAACACTTTTGTCCGCATGGCCCGGCAGGTGGGGTTCGAAGGATACGAAGATTTCCGCGCGCCCTTCCGTGATGCGATTCGCCGGGGCGGCGTCTCGTTCCCCGACCGTGCACGTTGGCTGCAGGATATCGGCAAGTCGGGCGAGTTGGGCGGGCTCTATGCAGACATGATCGGTGCCGCGATCCGCAATATCGAAGAGACCTTTGCCGGAATTGACGCCGCCAACCTAAAGGCGGCGGCCGAGGATATCTGGACCTGTCGCCAGATTTTCACGCTGGGCGTGGGCGTTAATAACGCGAACGCACGGAACTTCACCTATCTAGCGTCAACGGGGATGAAGCAATTCCACGCTATTCCCCGCCCCGGATCAACCCCTGTGGACGATCTAGCCTGGGCTGATGAACAGGACGTGCTGATTGCCATCACATGCCATCCCTACCGGACCGAGGTGATCGACGCCATCAAACTGGCTCGGCAACAGGGAATGACTGTCGTAGGAATCTCGGACAGCCCGGCCAGCCCGGTCATTCTGAACGCGCAGCACGGCTTTGTCGTGGCAGCTGATACACCGCAATTCTTCCCCTCCTCCGTCTCGACCATCGCCTTGCTGGAAACGCTGCTGTCCTTTGTGGTGGCCGTCTCCAGCGACGAAATCGTCGAGAGGGTTGAGCGGTTTCATCAACGCAGACACCAACTTGGCCTCTACGCGGAGGAGCCCGAATGAACGCCCCCCTGACCCATTCACTGGACGCGCGATACTATACCGACCCCGCGATTTTCGCGCAGGAGCTGCAGGGGCTGCTGGCCCGAACCTGGCAATTCGCGGGCCACGTGGCGCAGGTGCGCGAACCGGGTGATTACTTTGCGTTCGAGATCGCGGGGCAAAACCTCTTCTGCATTCGGGGTCGCGACGGGGAAATCCGCACATTCTACAATGTGTGCCAACACCGCGCGCACGAGATGGTCAGTGGCGCGGGTAATACCCGCGTGGTCGTCTGCCCCTATCACTCTTGGAGCTATGAACTGACGGGCCAATTGCGCGCCGGACCGAATATCAAATCGGTTCCCGGTTTCGACCGCAGCGCGATCTGCCTGACCTCGGTCCGGACAGAGGTGTTCAACGGTTTCATCTTCGTCAACCTCGACGATGACGCCGCACCCATGGACGACTGGTACCCTGGCGTGCGCGAGGAAATCCGCGCGTTTGTGCCGCATATCGACGCTCTGGAACCGCTGGAATGGGTCGAGATTCCGGAAAACTGCAACTGGAAGGTCAGTATCGAGAATTACTCGGAATGCTATCACTGCCCAACCAACCACCCGACCTTTGCCGAAGGTGTGGTCAAGCCCGAGACCTACGACATCCAGCCCGATGCCAGCGGCGGCTATGTCCTGCGCCACACGACCGAGTGCCAGAGCCTCGACAAGATGACCTACCCCATCGACCTGTCAGTGCCCCACGCGGGCGACTACCAGTCGTGGTTCCTGTGGCCCATGTTCTCGTTCCAGTGCTATCCTGGCAACGTGCTGAACACCTATCACTGGCGCGCCCTCGACGCCGATCGCTGCACCGTCTGGCGCGGATGGTATACCGAGGGCGGATCGGAAAGCGCCGTCATCCGCCAACTGGCCGTGCAAGACCGCGAGACAACGGTCGAAGAGGATATCCGTCTGGTCGAATCCGTCCACCGCGGCCTGAAGTCCCGCGGATACCGCCCCGGCCCGCTGGTGTTGGACCCCGGTTGCGGCGTGATGTCGGAACATTCAATCGCGCGCTTGCAACACTGGATGCGCGAAGCCATTGATGACTGACCTACCCGAAGGCGAAGAAAATTCGACGAATTTTCTCGGCTCAACACACAACAATTGTCCACGACTCCCGAGGTGAAAATGTCAGACCTGTTCAACGAAAACTTGTTTCTAAAAGGACTGGAACAACGCAAGAGCACTCTTGGCGCAGAATATGTGGAAAAGAACCTCGCGGCTGCTGACGACTTCACCCGCCCGTTCCAAGAAGCGATGACAGCCTGGTGCTGGGGTTTTGGATGGGGCGATGATGTCATCGACGCCAAAACACGGTCGATGATGAACCTGTCGATGATCGGCGCCTTGGGCAAGATGCATGAATGGGAGATTCACTGCAAAGGCGCGATCAACAACGGCGTTACGCCCGAAGAGATCCGCGCCATCATCCATGTGATCGGAATCTACTGTGGCGTACCCCAAGCCCTTGAATGTTTCCGCGTGGCGCGCAAAGTTCTGGGGCATACGTAAATCACGCCCCAAGCCCATGCGGATCCGAGCACGCGATGACCGACGAACCCCTGCCACCCGTCCTTTTGCTGACCGGAACAAATGCCGCTGCCTGGACGATGGCGCCCGTCCGCCAAGTCTTCGAACAAGCGGGTTATAGCTGTCACAGCCTGACCTATCGCCACCACGATCTGCCTCCGGGCCCGGATCGGGACGCCAAGCTGATCGGGCTTAGCATTGCCGACTATGTCGAAGATGCACGACGCGCCATCAATGAGATCGGACAAACCCCGATTGTCGTTGGCCATTCGCTCGGAGGCGTGGTCGCTCAGCTTTTGGCGGCACAAGGTCTGATACGTGCCGGAGTTCTGCTGAACAGCAGTATCGTCAATGGTGTCCTGCCCACCACCGACAGAGAGCGCGATCTTGGAAAACTGTTCATCTGTGCCGGAGCTTTCTGGGATCAAGCCTTGGGTCAGGATTTCGAGCTTTTGGCAACCTACGGGTTGAACACTCTGCCAGAGGCGCTGCAACACGACATCCACCAGCGGTTAGGCACCGAGTCCGGTCGGGTGCTGTTCGAATTCGTGTTCTGGATGTATGACAGCGCGCAAACGACCCTGATCGACCCGCACAATGTGACATGCCCGCTCTTGTTCGTTTCTGGCACGGAAGACAAGGCCGTGGCGACCAGCACGGCCAAGGCGATGGCGAACCGCTATGACTCAGCCGAGTTCATGCCCGTCGAGGGGGCCTGCCACTATATACAGTTTGACGCTCAATGGAACAAAACGGCGCAAACTGTGGTGGATTGGGTCGGGCAACTTGACGGAATTAAATGACTCTTTTCTCAGTAAGATGTTTTGTGTGCCGCACACCAACGCGTAACCGGACTCCGGTAATCCGGTGCAACCCCAAATCGCTGACCAAAGGTATTTTTGGCCCCAATGTAAACAAATGGCGGAGACGAAGGGATTCGAACCCTCGAGACGGTTTCCCGCCTACTCCCTTAGCAGGGGAGCGCCTTCGACCACTCGGCCACGTCTCCGCTGGCCGGTATATCCTTGCCGGACGGCCAGATACAAGGCGATTTTCAAAGGGTTTCGCATTTTTCTTCCCAGCACCATCCGATTGCCGGGAACGACGACGAAAACCCAACCGCTCTGGGGTTGGGGTGGGTGCACAGACGACCCAGGATCCCCCCCCTCACCAACATCAATTTTAGAAAACTTGCCAAACATGTGCTGTTTAAGGCATATTTGATCAGACATAAACTTAATAAATTTAATATTTTGAATATGTAGGGGGCACAAAACCGGGCAGTGAGCAATTTGCTCACCATACGAGCTATGGGGGAATGGAAGCTTGGCCTGGTTAAGAGTGCTATTCGTTTTAATGTGTCTATTGCTGGTGCCTGCACAGGTGCTGGCCAATATTGGAAAGGTGATTGGTGTCAAGCCAGGCGCGGAAATCACCCGAGGTGGAAAATCACAACCGTTGCAAGCCGGAATGGATGTCGCGTCGGGGGATTCGATCTCGACCGACGGGAATGGGCTGGTGCAACTGGTCTTTGTCGATGAAACCAAAATCGCCATCGGGCCGAATGCCAGTATGGTCCTGGACGTGACGATGCTGCGCGGCAATCGCAAGGCAAAATCATTTGCGGTGCAGGCATTGGGCGGCAGTTTCCGCTTCATTTCAGGCAAAAGCAAAAAGCGGGCCTATTCGATCAAGACCCCGACGGCGACGATGGCCGTGCGCGGGACAACGTTTGACATGTGGGTCATTCCGGGCGCTCAGAGCGCCATGTTGGTGCTCGAAGGCACGGTCCGCATGTGCGGAAATGGCGGTTTTTGCCACTCGGCAGGCAGACAGTGCAGTTTGTTTGCAACCAACCAGCGGGGTGGAGTCGGGCGTCCGGTGGATCAGGCACAATATGATCTGGCGCTACAAACCGGATTTCCCTTTATCCAATCTCAACAGGACCTGCTGAGCCCTCTGCAGGTCGGTATTGGTGGGTGCGCGGGCGAAGCGGCCCCCTTGCCCGTGCCCAAATCCGATCCGCCGCAGCCACCACAATTCGTGCAAGAATCAACGCCTCAACCGGTTGTGCTGCCTGAACCCCCGGCTCCCGAGCCACCCGTCCCGGATCCAGAACCGGATCCAGAGCCTGAACCTGAACCGGAACCTGAACCCGACGTGAAAGGCAACCGTTCCGGTCAGGCCGACGGTTCCAATCCCGGCGGGCAGAGCGGCAACACGGATGGGTTTGACAATCCGGGGAAAGCCAAAGGTAAAGGTAAAGGCCGAGGCAAGGGCAAACGCGCCTGAATAGAAACGACGCCAGATTTAGTCGGAGGCCGACTTGCGTTTGAAATCCAAAGAGAGAACGGGACGGCGACGGGCGTTTCGCCTGGTCGGGCTTGGCCTGATTCTGTTTGGATGCTTCATCCGGATCATGGACCCTTACCCAGTGCGGATGTCGCGGATGATCTATTTCGATTTGCTGCAACGGATGTCGCCCCGCGAATACACACCTGACCTGCCGGTGCGAGTCGTGGATATTGACGAAGAGTCTCTGGCCAATTGGGGCCAATGGCCCTGGCCACGCACATTGCTGGCGCAGATGGTCCAGAACCTGGGTGAGAATGGCGCAGCGGCTATTGCTTTTGACATGCTGTTTGTCGAACCGGACCGATACTCACCCGCCCGGTTGCTCAACGACCCTGCGCTGGACGGCGTTCTGACCGTGGAACGTCATGCACAGAAGGTGGACTATGACGTGCTTTTCGGGCTCGAAGCCGCCCATTGGCCGGTGGTGATGGGCACGGCGGCTCGTATCTCGCAGGAGGGCAGCAATGTTGCCCCCAAGGCCGGGATCATCGAGATCGGAGAAGCACCGACCTCCGGATTGATCTCAGTCCCTCATTGGACCCCGATCGCGCCTCCCTTGGATCGCAGCGCTGCGGGGATTGGCGGGGTAAACGTCTCGCCACTGGGTGGTACCGGGATCATTAGACGCGTCCCAGTTTTGTGGGGCGGCCCGAACGGTCCGATGCCCGGTTTGGGGATCGAAGCGCTGAGGGTCGCGCTGGACGCACCGTTCATTCTGGCCGAGGGCTCGGCAGATGAGGAGGGGATCATGCTCGCGGTTGAGCTGGGAGATTTCCGCCTGCCGACCACCGAAAACGGTGAGGTCTGGGTCAGGTATCGACATGACCAGCCGGACCTTTACCTATCGGCCGACAGGGTCATGCAAACCCCAGGTGATCCCGCACTCAGGGCGGAGATCGAAGGACGGATTATCCTTGTCGGTACCTCGGCGGCGGGTCTGTTCGACATGCATCAGACCGCGCTGGGCGAGTCGGTGCCGGGCGTGTCGATCCACGCGCAGTTGCTGGAGCAGATTTTTACAGGTGAAATGCTAAACCGGTCGGATGTGACGGCAGCGCTGGAGCTGGTGTCTTTCGTATTGCTAGGCCTGATCGTGATTGCAGTGATGTCCAGTTTTGGCGCGGTCGCCTCATTCGTTGCTGGCGGGGTGGCAGCGGCCGCGGTTTTGGGCACCAGCTGGCTTGCTTTTCAGAACCAGCTCACCCTGTTTGACGTGACCTTTCCGCTGCTGGGTGGAATGGCCAATTTCGGCTTACTGGCGGGGTACCTATTTGTCACGACCGAGCGGGAAAAGCGGGAAATCCGGCAGGTGTTCTCACACTACGTTGCCCCGGAAATTCTGGATGAGATGGAGGTTTCGGGCCATCGCCTGCAACTGGGTGGCGAGACGCAGGAAATCACCGTCATGTTCTCGGACATCAGAGGGTTTACGCCGCTGTCTGAATCCGTGTCGGCCACTGATCTGGTGGCATTGCTGAATGAGCTGTTCTCACAGGTCGGAGATCAGATCCTGCACGAACGGGGAACCATCGACAAGTTCATTGGCGATGCGGTCATGGCGTTTTGGAACGCGCCGCTGCCAGTCGAGGATCATCCCTGCCGCGCCGCCCATTCAGCGCTGTTGATGCGGCAGGCCTTGATCCGGTTCAACGCCTCCGATGTCATGAAGGGTCGCCCACCGATCGCATTGGCGACAGGATGCGCCACCGGTCTGGCTTGTGTGGGCAATATCGGATCGCGCAGCCGGTTCAACTATACGGTCATTGGCGATGTGGTGAATGTGGCCGCTCGGATCGAACAAAGCTGCCGCCACGTGGAATATGACATCCTCGTTTCCAGCTCCGTCTACAAGGCCGCGCGGCAGGATCTGGCGATGCTCGAAGCTGGATTTGTCGATCTGAAGGGCAAGTCCGAGCTTGAGGCTGTTTTTCTTCTGGTTGGTAACACTACGCTGCGCACTTCGCCTAGGTTTATGGAACTCGCGGCGGCGCATGGCGATATGATCGCAGCCATTCGACAGCGGCAATCCTATGTGCAGATCAAGAAGCACTGCAACCTGTGCGCAACGCTGGCGACCGAGGTCGAACCGGGGCTTCGCCCGTTCTATCAAGCTGTTCCGGGTCGGGCGGCTGATTTCCGGTCAGATGTACAATCGGACCAGATCATGTTCAGCCACCGCGCACAGGCGAACCTGCCTTCGGCTTAGATCCGACCTGGTTACATCAGGTCGTTTTCCACATCCTCGGCGGAAATGCCCAAAGCGTCCAAACCGTTTTCCAGATGATCCGACAGATGTGGCGTTCCGATCAGGTAATCCGCGCAGGGGGTCGAGGCCTCGGACTTGGCGGTGGCGATGGCTTCGGCCAGATCTTCGGCGAAAAAGCTTTCGCGCCCGATCCACATGACCGCAACCAATTCGGCCTGCTCATCTTCGCCCATCCGGTCGATGAAAGCGCGCAGCTCGCCCTCGGCCCGGTCCAACTCACGTCCCATCATGGCGACCTGAGCGATTTTTCTTGCCGAGATTTCCAACATGTCCCAACTCCTCGTGTTCGCGGTCTCTATAGTACCACAACCACCCTCGCCGGGCTGAGTCTTTGATCTTACGCAAACTAGGGCCAGGAGCCATTAATCTTGCGCCATTGGTTTGACTGATTTTGGTTCTGACAAGGCACATCCTTGCTGGAATAGTGGTTCTATTTCTAAAGGATGTAACGCAGCTCAGAGGCAAAATCAGTCAAATCCTTCGGACGCATGAACAGCTGCAAAGCAGCGGCTTTGATCGCTTGAAATTGACACCGCCAGTCCCTGCGCGCCCAAAAGCACTGCCTATTTGCCGTTCGCGCGCCAGTGGCGCAAGATTAATGGCTCCTGACCCTAGGGTTCGCGAATGCGCGAAACCGGATGATTGGGCACGGGTGCATGGCGGAACGGACGAAAACGCGCCTTCTTCAACTTAAGCTTCAACGCCTGCCAAAGGATCAGGAAAAACGCGCGCCGCGCGCCGAAGGGACGCCGGACTAAGGACCAAAGGATTGTCCGATCCGACAGCGGTGCGCGTGGGCCGCTGAGGGTCGCAATCAACCCGCCTTTCTTGCGGCCATAATCGATCCAGACACCCACCTTGTCAGGCCGATAGTCGAAGCGAAACGTATAAGATCCTTCGATTTTCTGGAACGGTGATACATGCATCAACTTGTCCGCCACGATCCGGTCCGAGGGCTGAATGGGCGCGAAATTCGGGTTGTGGCACAGATAACTGTGTCGCGTGCCAAAGGTATTCGTTACCTCGGCCACTACAGCGTAAAGCTGATCATCCTCATCGAAACAGAACCAGAAGCTGACCGGGTTGAATACGTGACCCAGCACGCGCGGCTGCGTCAGCAGGGTCAGGGTTGCGGGTTGTGACACACCCAACTGTGTGAACTGGTCGCGCAGCCAAGCCGCCCCCTGGCCTTTCCCCGGCGCACCGCCGTGATCGCGTTTGCGCCAGTTGACGATGTTCGCGCGGTCCAATGAAAACAAACGTGGCGTCTGAACCTCGGCCTCGGGGTTCAGCAGGATATAGTCGACCGAGTATCGGAAGGCATTTTCAATCGCCCCCTTCCGGCCATGATAAGTGTGGCCTGCGATATGGTCGATCCGGTTCATGCCACTTTTTCCAATCTGCCTGTAAACCGTTCAATCGGCGCTGTTTTCGCCCGTCCTTGGATATTCACATTACGCTGAAAACACTGCAACGGATTAAAATTATCTGTGAGAGTGATCCGACTTGGGACCTTCCACGTAATATGGTTATGTTTACCGAGAGCGATACCGCGCGCTTGGATGAACCGGTGGCCGATGGGCCCGTAGTGAGGCCATTGCGCGTCAAGCGACGCATCAAGGGACGACCGGTGAACCACGCAAACGGCAGTTGTGAGACCAGAACCGAATGGGTGGGCCATGTGGCCCGCATCCGGGACGCGCAGGATCAGGCGGCTTTTGCCGAGCTGTTTCAGCATTTTGCGCCTCGGGTTAAAGCGTTCCTGATCAAGTCGGGGTCGGATGCGGCCATGGCCGAGGAATGCGCTCAAGAGGTGATGGCGACCTTGTGGCACAAGGCGCATCTGTTCGACCCAACTCGGGCGACCGTGGCCACATGGGTGTTCACGATTGCACGGAACAAGCGCATCGATGTGCTGCGCAGGCAACGCCGCCCCGAGCCCGAAGATCTGGGATGGGGTCCCGAGGCCGAGCCGGATCAGCACGACGTCATGGCGCTGCAACAGGAAACCGCGCAGCTGCGCGACGCGTTGACCGCGTTGCCCGAGGCGCAAAGAGAGTTGATTGAAAAGGCCTATTTTGGCGACCTGAGTCATCGCGAGATCGCCTCGCAGACCGGATTGCCGCTGGGCACGATCAAATCACGTATTCGGCTGGCGCTGGACCGCTTGCGCCATGCTATGAACTGAGATGACGATGATGAGCAACAAGATCAAACATCACCTGACTGACGACCTGCTGATGGCCTATGCGGCAGGCACCCTTCCCGAGGCGTTCGACCTGATGGTCGCCACGCATCTGACCCTGTGCGACCATTGCCGCGCGCGGGCTGAAAGCTTTGATGCGGTGGGCGGGTGCGTGTTGCAGGAACAGGACGCCACCGTCAGCATGAACGACGGGTCGCTGGCCGCGACTATGGCGATGATCGCCCAAGGTGCCCCTGTTGCCAAGCCGGTGCGTCCGGGCTGTTCGGTCCTGCCGACTCCGTTGCAGGATTATGTAGGCGGCAACGTCAATGACATCAAATGGCGATCGATCGGCATGGGCGTGAAACAGGCGATTCTGCCGACCACCCATGAGGCGACTGCGCGTTTGTTGTTCATTCCCGCCGGGGCTGCCGTGCCGGATCACAGCCACAATGGCATGGAATTGACGATGGTGCTGCAGGGCGCATTTTCGGATGAGGTCGACCATTTCGCACGTGGCGACGTGGAAATCGCAGATGAAGACCTGCACCACACGCCGACTGCAGATATTTCTGAGGATTGCATTTGTCTGGCCGTGACCGATGCGCCACTGAAATTCAACAAGCTGATGCCGCGCCTGTTCCAGCCGTTTCTACGGATCTGAAGATAGGTGTGCATCGTGCTCAACTGACCTTGCTGAACGGAGGGTTCTTGTATGATGAAACACCTGATCTTTGTCGCAGCGACCTTGGGGCTGACCTTCCCGGTCTCGGCCCAGAGTGTTGCCGAGGTCAAATTCCAACCCGGCAACTATGGCACGATGGTAAGCGGCACCATCACCGGGAATGAATATTTCGACTATTTGCTCGGCGCGCAGGCCGGGCAGGAGATGTTTGCCGAACTCAATGTCAGCGACACAAATGGCAACGGCGTGATCTATTTCAACATCCTGCCGCCGGGCAGCGAGGGTGAGGCGATTTATATCGGTTCCATCGACGGCAACACGGCGCGTATCGATCTGCCTCAAAACGGAAACTATACGATCCGGGTCTACCTGATGGGCAATGACCGCGATACCGGCAAGACAGTTGGCTATAATCTGGATCTGTCGATCCAGTAGCGCCTACCCCTCGGTCTTACCCAGGGGCACCACGTTGGTGTGATCGTCCGGAGCCAGTTCCTCGAAATCGAAATTGTCCAGCCGCTGCGCCCTGCGGCCAGCCTTTTCGGCGCTTATTTTGATCTCTGAGATATCCTTGGCGGCCTGCCCGAAGTGTCGATCAAGGTTCGAGACGCGGTCGCCCAGACGTTCGACATCCTTGTGTAGCATGCCCAGCTCCTTGCGAATGGCACCGGCCTGCTCGCGCATCCTGGCGTCTTTCAGGATCGCGCGCATGGTGTTCAGCGTGGCCATGCAGGTGGTAGGTGACACGATCCAGACCCGTTTGCTGAAACTCTCCTGCACCAATTCGGGGAACTTTGCGTGCAACTCGGCATAGACTGCCTCGGACGGCAGGAACATCAGCGCGCCATCGGCGGTTTCGCCGTCCAAGATGTATTTCTCGGCAATGTCGTTGATATGTTTGCGCACGGTGCTTCGGAACATCTGCACCGCCGCTTTTAACTCGGCATCATTGGTGGACCCGATCAGCGCCTCATAAGCCTCAAGCGGGAATTTGCTGTCGATCACGATGGGACCCGGCGGGTTCGGCAGGTTTATCAGGCAATCGGCGCGCCGCCCGTTCGACAGCGTGGCCTGCAATTGGAAACTGTCCGAGGGCAGCGCCTTTGAGACGATGTCGTTCAGCTGAATTTCCCCAAACGCGCCGCGGGTCTGCTTGTTCGACAGGATATCCTGCAAGCTCAACACATCGCCCGACAGTTTGGTGATATTGTCCTGCGCCTTGTCGATGGCGGCGAGGCGCTCCTGCAATTGCGTCAGCGAGGTAGCGGTCTGTTTCGACGAGCCATGCAGCGACTCCTTCATCCGCTCCTGCATTTCGGCCAGCGCACGGGCAGATTTCATCGCGTTATCCGCCAACCGGTCATTCATCTGCTGCTGGACTGAGGACAGGCGCGACTCAACCGTTTGAATCACCTGCACCTGCGCATTGGCCTGCGTGTCTGACACATGCTGGAGCCCCCCGCGCAATTGTTCCTGCCCCTGCCCCAATTGCTGCACATGCTGACCCAAATGCGCCATCTGCCGCGCCAGCGGCTCGGCCAAGCGTGCCGACCGCTGCGCCGCCCGCAGTGACAGAAACAGCAGCAGCAGGATCAGCGCCACCACGCCGCCCCCGATCAAGATCACGGGGTCGTTCAGGGCGATTTGGGTGCCAGCAATCTCAATCATGTCGCCTCGGATGTTCTTGTTTTATTCTTCATATCGCGCGCATGCGGCGGGATCAACTGCGCCCGAACAGACGTTCGATATCAGACAATTTCAGTTCCACATAAGTCGGCCGCCCATGGTTGCATTGACCGGAATGGGGCGTCGCCTCCATCTCGCGCAGCAAGGCGTTCATTTCCTCGGCTCGCATCCGACGGCCCGACCGGACCGAGCCATGACAGGCCACCCGGCTGAGGATCGCCTCGATCCGCGCCTGCACAGTCTGGCTTTCGCCCTGATCAGCCAGCTCATCAAGGATATCCAGGATCATCGCGCGGGCGTCGACTTCGCCCAGAATGGCCGGGGTTTCACGCACGGCGATGGCCCCGCCGCCGAAGGGTTCCAACGTCAGGCCAAGTCGGGTCAGGTCGTCGGCCACGGCCAGCAGCCGCGCGCAGTCGCCGTCGGACAGTTCCACGATCTCGGGGATCAGCAGCGCCTGCGCGGCGACGCCGTTCTCAGCCATCTGGTGTTTGAGCTTCTCATAGACCAAGCGTTCATGCGCCGCGTGTTGATCGACGATCACCATGCCATCGGCGGTTTGGGCGATGATGTAATTTTCGTGCACCTGCCCGCGGGCCGCGCCCAAGGGCAAGTCCTGTGCCGGAGGTTCCTCCGCGGCGACCGGAGCGGGTTCGACAATGCTGCCGCTGTAATCCTGCGACAGTTCCGCAAAGCCCGGCGCCTGGGCCCGGTAGGCCGTGTGCCGCGCCGCTGCTGAGGGTCGATCCATTTGATACACTCGCGCCGGAACGGGCTGCGCAGGCTGCGCCGCTTCCGGCCGCATCGCGCCCAAAGTCGCGTTTGCCACGGTCGAGGAAGCACGATGCCCTGCCTCGGCCAGCGCGTGGCGCAGGGCCGAGACGATCAGCCCCCGCGCTACGCCGGGATCGCGAAACCGGACCTCGGACTTCGCCGGATGCACGTTCACATCCACCAGCGTCGGGTCACAGTCTATGAACAGCGCCGCCGCCGGGTAGCGGTCACGGCTCAGGAAATCGAAATACGCCGCCCGCAGCGCCCCGGTCAGTATCTTGTCCCGCACCGGACGGCCATTGACGAACTGGTACTGCGCCACCGCAGCACCCCGCGAATAGGTCGGCAAGGCGGCGAATCCGTACAGCCTGATCCCCTCACGCGAAGCGTCGATCTGCAACGCGTTCTCGGCAAACTCGCGCCCGATCACGCGAGCCAGACGGGCGTGCAAGGCATCGAACAGATCGCCATTCTCTCGGTCGGCGCGGAAGGTCACGCGCCCCTCTCCCCCGCCCGAGACATCGCGCAGGGTGAAGGTGATCGCGGGCTCTGCCATCGCCAGACGTTTCACGGTGTCGGTGATCGCCTGTGCCTCGGCCCGGTCGGTGCGCATGAATTTCAGCCGGGCGGGCGTGGCAAAGAACAAGTCGCGCAGCTCGACCACCGTGCCCGCGCGCAAGGCTGCGGGTTTCACCGCCTCCATTCTGCCACCCGAGACGTGAACCGACGCGGCCTCGGCCCCCGGCACGCGACTGGTAATGGTTAGTCGACCTACGGCCCCCAGCGAGGGCAGCGCCTCGCCCCGGAACCCAAATGTGTGGATGTTCAGCAGGTCCGAACCGTCGATTTTCGAGGTCGCGTGCCGCGACAAGGCCAGCGGCAGATCATCCGCCGCAATCCCGCAGCCATCATCGGTGACGCGAATCAGCGTCTTGCCGCCATCGGCAATATCAATGGCAATTCGGGTCGATCCCGCATCAATCGCATTCTCGACCAGCTCTTTCACAGCCGAAGCGGGGCGCTCAACAACTTCACCCGCCGCGATACGGTTGATCGCTGCGTCGTCCAATTGCCGAATTACGGGACGGGAATCGCTGATATTGGGGTTTACCTGCGCCATACCCCCAGACCTAGCACAGGCACGCACGATTCTACCACTGGTTTGCAGAGGTCAATTTTCTGATTGAGGGGGCGTTCGGACAATCGTCGTGTCACCCAACAAAGCAACACAGAGGCAACGATTGTCCGAACGGTCCAATGTGAGTGGTGGTCGTTCGCTTGATGCGGCGTTCGTAGCACGAAACGGCTATTGAGGCTTGCGAACTCTGGCCAGTCAGTGGTGTTGGGCAAAGTTCAGCCGACATAAGCGCGCGTTTACGCCGATCCCGGCGCCCCGGCGCGCGTCCGGCATGGCCCCCAGATTGCCGCCACGGCCAGGAACAGCCCAGCTACCGTTGCGATCATGCCAGCCGCACTGACGGCATCCGCCATACCCAACCACAGGGGGCCATATCCGGCCAGCACATAGCCCAGCACGGCCGAGGTCACTGCAAAGGCGACGGACCAGGCGATTTGCGTTTCCAGCCGATTGGTCATCATCCGCGCGGCTGCGGGTGGGCAGATAAACATGGCGATCACGATGATCGACCCCACCGCATCAAACGCTGCTACGGCAGCGATGGCAGCGGTGATCACCAGCGCAAACCCAAGCGGGCCGGTCCGGATACCGATGGTGCGGGCAAAGCCCTCGTCGAAGGTAGAGATCTTGAGCGGCCGCCAGAACAGCCATGTAAACACAGACACCGCAGCCAGCGTCAGTGCGATGCGCAACAGTTCAGGCGGCAGGCCCGCCAGTGCGTCAATATCCAAAAGCGACGACCAACCCA
Organism: Ruegeria sp. F12; assembly: GCF_056533885.1. Taxonomy (NCBI): domain Bacteria; kingdom Pseudomonadati; phylum Pseudomonadota; class Alphaproteobacteria; order Rhodobacterales; family Roseobacteraceae; genus Ruegeria; species Ruegeria sp. F12. The sequence continues at coordinate 51,421 of NZ_JBQFOV010000006.1, forward strand.
CTGCGTCCAGCCAGATCAGGCTTTCCAGATTGCCGTAAAGCGCATGTTCCACGTCCAGATGCACGGTCGAAGTATCGGTCTGCTCCAGCAATAGCACCCCGGCGGCGAACATAGTGGTAAAGACCACACCCATCGCGGCACCGGATTCGATCTGGCCCAGCCTCCGGATCGCCTCGATCATCACCACGGCGACAACCGCGGCCCCTGCCGCACCCAGCATCATGGGCCAGGTCGAGATCGCTCCGGTCAGGATAAAGGCCACCACAATTCCCGGCAGCACCACATGGCTGATCGCATCGCCAATCAGCGCCTGTTTGCGCAGCACCAGAAAGTTGCCCGGTAACGCGCAGGCAATCGCCGCAAAAGTGCCAATCAGCAAGGGCGTTAAGGACAGGGGTACAAACTCTTCACCGCTCATGCCACCACCCCCTGCGGGCCGCCGATCTGGCGATCGATCTCAGCGATCTGGTCGCGGGTCAAGACGGTCTCAATATCGCGCAACCCGTCATAGAGCGCGGCTGTCGCCTCATGCGCCTGATCGGCGCGGACGATTTCCCAGCGTTTTTCATCCCGCAGGGCCTTGGCCGCGCGGGCCTTGCCAGCCTCGGTCGCGACCCCATCGGCGCGGGCCAGGCCTGCGCGTTTCAACAGGCGCAGGGTCAGAGGTTCGTAGATCTTCTGCCCCTGCGCCAACGCCAGCAGGCCTTGACGAATATGAACCCGGCGCTGAAAGCGCAGATGACGCAGCACGGCGGCCAGAACGCCACGCACCGGAGCAAGCAACAGCGACAGGGCAAACAGGGCAAAGCTGACCAGCACGATGATCGGACCCGTCGGCAGGTTCGGGGCCGAGGCCGACAGCGCCGCGCCGACATAGCCCGAGACCCCTCCGGCGACCCCGGCCAACAGGACCACCCGGTCGGACCGTTCAGTCCAAAACCGTGCCGTGACGGCAGGGATGATCAACAATGCCACGATCAGGATCAGTCCGACGATTTTCAAGCCGACCACAGTGACGGCCATCACCAGCCCCATCATCGCAAGGTCGATGCGATGCGCCGGCAGCCCTCGGGCGGCAGCATATTCAGGGTCAAAGGCCACCATCGTCATGGGTCGGCGCAGGATCATCACCAGTACCAGCGTCGCAGCGCCTCCGACAGCGATGATCAGTGCATCCGCCCACAGCATCCCGGCGGTCGAGCCCAACAGGAACCCTTCCAACCCCGCCTGACGACCCACGCCCATAGTCTGGATCACAGTCAGCAGTACGATACCGAAGCCAAAGAACACCGACAGAACCGCGCCGATCGCAGCATCCTCGGCCAACCGCGTGTGGCGGGTCAACCAGTTCATGCACAGCAGGCCCACCCAAGCCGACAGGGCCGAACCAGCCAGCAGTCCCAGCAGGTTGCGTCCGTCGCCGCCAAAGGCAACCAGCACCATGAAGGCCAGACACACACCGGGCAGCGTTGCATGGCTGATCGCATCGCTGACCAGCGCGCGTTTGCGAAGAAACAGGAACGTGCCCGTCACCCCCGCCGACACGCCCAGCAGCGCAGCCCCAATGGTAACAAGCGAGGCGTTATAGCCCAGCTGAAGGGTCAGAGCGTCCCAAAGCATAGATTATCCCAGCGCGCGCGAAATCTGGTCGATCTGAGCGGTGGCCAGACGGCCCCCATAGGCGGCCTGCAAAGTCTCGGCTGTGAAAGCCTGATTCACAGGACCTTCCGCCACCTTGCTGGTATTGATCAGGAAGACATGGTCGAAATAGTCGGTGACGGTGGCCAGATCGTGATGCACGACGACCACGGTCTTCCCAGCCTCTTTCAGCGCTTTCAGCACTGCAATGATGGCCTTTTCGGTGGCCGCATCGACCCCGGCAAAGGGTTCGTCCAATAGGTACAGATCAGCATCCTGCGCCAGAGCGCGCGCCAGAAACACCCGCTGTTGCTGACCGCCCGAAAGCTGACCGATCTGACGGTCCGCGAAATCACGCATGCCGACACGGTTCAGGCAATCCATCGCACAAGCCATATGCCGAGCACGAACACGGCCCAACAGACCCAACTGACGCGACAGACCCATCAGGACCACGTCAATCACGCGGGCCGGGAAATCCCAATCCACGCTGGCGCGCTGCGGGACATAGGCGATGCGAGCGCGCTGTTTCTCAAGCGCGTCGCCGTAAACCGTCACCTGGCCCGACAGCGCGGGCACAATTCCCAACGCAGCCTTCAACAGAGTCGACTTACCAGCGCCGTTCGGCCCAATAATCGCAGTCATAGCGCCAGGCTGCACGGTCATATCCACCGAGAACACCGCCGGCTTCTGGCCGTAGGACACGGTCAGCCCGCGAATGGCCAGAGGGCTACTGCCCAGCCCGTTTTCCTGAACCGAAACTCCGTGATTTGCGGCCAGTTCAAGTGTCATCTCAGAACCCCGCCGACAATTTGCCATTCATGCCCAGTGCCGGTGCATCCGCACCCAGCGCGCTGGCAATGACAGTGATATTGTGATCCAGCATTCCGATATAGGTGCCCTCATACGTGCCGGGTTCGCCCATCGCGTCCGAATACAACTCACCACCCACGGCCACCTGATGCCCCTTAGCCGCGGCACCTTCGATCAGCGCGCGAATGGATCGGTCCGAAACCGAGCTTTCCACGAACACCGCCGTCAATTTCTGATCAACCAGCGTATCGACCAGTTCGCCGATCCGGTTCAGACCAGCCTCGGACTGGGTCGAGATGCCCTGAATGCCCAGCACCGCATAGCCGTATTCCGCACCGAAATAGCCAAATGCGTCGTGGGCCGTCACCAGAATGCGATTGTCCTTTGGGACGGCGGCCAGCATCTGTTTCCCATAGGCTTCCAACTGAGCAATCTCGGCCAGATGGGCCTGGGCATTGGCCGCGAAAATTTCGGCCGCTTCTGGGCGGGTGTCGGTCAGCGCATTTTGCACCTGAGCCACCACGTCGCGCCACAGGGCCGGGCTCATCCACACATGCGGGTCGAATTTGTCGGCGTAATCATCATGGGCGCGCAGCTTGGACGTGTCGATCCCTTCGGCAACGGCCACCACGTTGCGCTTGCGAGACAGGTCGTGGAAGAAATCCTCCATTTGCGCTTCAAGATACAGGCCGTGCCATAGGATAAGATCTGCGCGGGTCATTGCGACGATATCGCTGCGGGTCTGGCGATAAGCGTGCGGGTCTACACCGGGGCCCATCAGGCCCTTGACCTCGACCTGGTCCCCACCGACCTGACGCACGGCATCTGCAATCATACCGGTTGTCGCCACCACTTTAAGCGGCGCTTCGGCCAGCGCCGAGATAGGCAGAGCAACGGCAAAAGCCAGCGCTGCAAGAAAGCTACGACGAATCATGTCAGACCCCGATCTGATATCCCCATGACCGTTAATATGCGAACCATTCGCAACTTAGTCAATGCTATTGCGAATTATTCGCAAAAAAGGCGACAATATTTGTCCATTTGGTCAAAAAAATGACTGAAACGCACTCGCTTGCCCTTTTCTTTAGACGCAACCCATGCGATTTTGGCTCAAATCTCCCAAAGGACGCGATGATGGAAACGCAGAGCCCCGTGCGCACCGCGCATCTGCCGCAAGTGACCGAACCCCGCAATCCGGGTATGGATCTGGATTTGGACTGGGTGCGCGCCGTGCAGGCCAACACCTCAGCCATTGAACGCCGTGCCGCCACCCTGCCCGGTCGTCGTTCTGTAAAGAAAGATTATCAGGCCGCTTGGCTGCTGAAGGCAATCACGATGATCGACCTGACCACTTTGTCGGGCGATGACACGGTGGGCCGCGTGCGCCGCTTGTGCGCCAAGGCGCGTCAGCCTGTAGCCCCCGCGCTATTGCAAGCGATGGACATGCCGCCGATCACCACGGGTGCGGTTTGTGTCTATCACGACATGATCGAACCAGCTGTTGCGGCGCTAAAAGGCACTGGCATTCCGGTGGCTGCTGTCTCAACCGGGTTCCCTGCGGGTCTGTCCCCCTTCCATCTGCGCGTGGCCGAGATCGAAGAAAGCGTAAAGGCTGGGGCCGAGGAAATCGACATCGTGATCTCGCGCCGTCACGTGCTGTCAGGCGACTGGCAGGCTCTGTATGACGAGATGAAGGCTTTCCGTGCCGCCTGTGGCGACGCCCATGTCAAAGCCATTCTGGCGACCGGAGAATTGGGCAGCCTGCGCAATGTCGCTCGCGCCTCGGTCGTGTGCATGATGGCGGGGGCGGATTTCATCAAGACCTCGACCGGCAAGGAAAGCGTTAACGCCACCCTGCCCGTCTCTCTGGTGATGATCCGCGCTATCCGCGACTACTATGACCTCACAGGATACCGCGTCGGCTACAAACCTGCGGGCGGGATTTCCAAAGCCAAGGATGCGCTGGTCTATCTGTCGCTGATCAAGGACGAGCTGGGCGATCGCTGGCTGGAGCCGGACCTGTTCCGCTTTGGTGCGTCCTCGCTGCTTGGCGATATCGAGCGGCAGTTGGAACATTATGTCACCGGGGCGTACTCGGCTGGCTACCGTCACTCCATGGGCTGAGGACAAGAACAATGACAGTCAAAGAGATTTTCGAAACCATGGACTACGGCCCCGCCCCCGAAAGCGCAGCCGAGGCGCTGGCTTGGCTGGTCGATCAGGGTGACAAATTCGGCCACTATATCGACGGGGCCTTTACCAAACCCGGCAAAGGGTTTGACAGCCGTAACCCGGCGACCGGAGAAGTGTTGGCCAAGCTGACTCAAGCCAAACAGGCCGACGTGGACGCCGCAGTGGCCGCAGCCCGCAAGGCGCAACCCAAGTGGGAGAAGCTGGGAGGCGCGGGACGGGCGCGGTATCTCTATGCCATTGCGCGGCTGTTGCAGAAACATTCGCGTTTGTTTGCGGTGCTGGAAAGCCTCGACAACGGCAAACCGATCCGCGAATCGCGGGACATCGACATCCCCTTAGCCCAGCGGCATTTCTATTACCACGCAGGCATGGCGCAGTTGATGGAGAGCGAGTTGCCTGATGCACAAGCTTTGGGCGTGTGCGGACAGATCATCCCGTGGAACTTCCCGCTGCTGATGCTGGCGTGGAAGATCGCGCCAGCGCTGGCGATGGGAAATACGGTGGTCCTGAAACCTGCCGAGTATACCTCGCTGACAGCCCTGCTGTTTGCCGATATCTGCACGCAGGCTGGGTTGCCCAAGGGTGTGGTCAATATCGTCACCGGTGATGGCGCGGTGGGTGAGATGATCGTAAACGCTGATGTGGACAAGATTGCCTTTACCGGCTCGACCGCCGTGGGGCGGCACATCCGCGAGGCAACCGCTGGATCCGGCAAGGAACTGACGTTGGAGCTGGGCGGCAAGTCCGCCTATATCGTGTTCGACGATGCCGATATCGATTCAGCTATCGAGGGGCTGGTCGATGCGATCTGGTTCAATCAGGGTCAGGTCTGCTGTGCAGGCTCGCGCCTGTTGGTACAAGAAGGTATTGCCGACAGGTTCCACGCCAAGCTGCGCGCACGGATGGATGGCTTGCGCATCGGCGATCCGCTGGACAAATGCATCGACGTGGGCGCAGTTGTGGACCCGATCCAGTTGCAGACGATCAAAGGCATGGTCGACAGCAACACCGCAGGTGAGGTTTATCAGGCGGCCTGCGCACTGCCCGAAAATGGCTGTTTTTACCCGCCTACACTGATTTCCGGCCTCGAAACCTCGGACCCTCTGATGCAGGAGGAAATCTTTGGCCCGGTTCTGGTCTCGTCGACCTTCCGCACCCCAGCCGAAGCGCTCGAGTTGGCCAACAACACCCGCTATGGGTTGGCCGCGACGGTCTGGACCGAGAATGTGAACCTCGCGCTGGATATCGCGCCCAAGCTGGTTGCGGGCGTGGTCTGGGTGAATGCCACCAACCTGTTCGACGCAGCCGCCGGTTTCGGAGGCGTGCGCGAAAGCGGATTTGGCCGTGAAGGCGGCTGGGAAGGACTGGCCGCCTATACCAAACCCAAAGGCAAGACCAAGCCGCTGGCCAAGGTCGAGGCTGCAATGGGCCAAGGCGCGCCGGTTGATCCTATTGATCGCACCGCCAAAATGTATGTGGGCGGCAAGCAAGCGCGACCGGACGGAGGCTATTCGAAACCCGTCTGGGGCAAATCAGGCCTTCTGGGTCATGTGGGTCTGGCCAACCGCAAAGACGTGCGCAACGCGGTAGAAGCCGCGGCGGGCGCGAAAGGCTGGGCCAAGACCACCGGCCATCTGCGGGCGCAGATCCTGTATTATATCGGCGAAAACCTCTCGGCCCGCGCAGATGAATTCGCCGCGCGGATCGACGCCATGACCGGCGGCAAGACCGGCGCGGCTGAGATTGAGACCTCGATCCAGCGCCTGTTCACCGCCGCTGCATGGGCCGACAAATATGACGGTCAGGTGCATGGCGTTCCGATCCGGGGTGTTGCCCTTGCGATGAAGGAACCCGTTGGTGTGATTGGCGCGCTGTGCGCGGATGAGGCGCCTTTGCTGGGCCTGATCTCGGCCATGGCCCCGGCGATTGCGATGGGCAACCGGGTGGTGCTGGCGGCCTCCGAGCCCTATCCGCTGGCAGCAACGGATTTCTACCAGATCCTCGAAACTTCGGACGTGCCTGCGGGCGTGGTCAATATCCTGACCGGCAGCCACGCGGAGCTGGCCAAACCCCTGGCCTCGCATCTGAATGTGGATGCGGTCTGGTCATTCTCATCGACCGATCTGTCGGCCGAGATTCAGAAAGCCTCGGCGGGGAATCTCAAGCGGACATGGGTCAACAATGGGGCCGCGACAGACTGGAACGCGGATCAGACGCGCCGCTTCCTGCAAGCCGCGACCGAGGTCAAAAACATCTGGGTACCCTACGGGGAATAGGCCCCCAGAACCAAACCCAGTGGTGCATATGCGCGAAAACACGCGCATATCACCGATTAACATGTGAATTCGTTCATATACAGATAACCCCACGTCCCTCAGCGTGGACCCATTCCAGATGAGGGTGGGCCGATCATGCTGAATATCCCGTTTGAAATTCCTGACTACATACAACTGACCACAATGGTCGGTGTCTTCGGCGCGGGGCTTTATATCCTGAACTATTTTCTGCTTCAGATGGGCATCGTGCGCGGCACTGGTGTGACCTATCCGGTGCTGGTGATTGTCGCTGCCAGTTGCGTGCTGATCAGCATGATGCGCGAGTTCAATCTGGCAGGCTCGATCATCCAGATGGCCTATATCTCGATCTCAGTTCTAGGCTTGCTGCGCGGGTACCTGTCACGTCATCTGGTGCGTTTTTCCGACGCCGAACGACAGTTCATCGCGCATCATCTGGAGACGTTGAAACCGCATCAAGCCCGGCGGCTGCTGAACACCGCAACTATTCAGGAGTTCCCGGCGGGCAGCAAGCTGATCGAAGAGGGCAAGACCACCGATTTTCTGGGTTTCGTCCTCAGCGGACAAACAACCATCCTGAAGGACGATCAGGTGATCAACCGCTGCGGGGCTGACGAAATACTGGGCGAGTTGACATTTAGCCTGGGATTGCCCGCAACGGCCACAGTAAAGGCCACCGAGCCCACCACCTGCCTGGTATTCGACAATATCCAACTCACGCGCCTGCTGCGCCGGAACCGCCATATCGACGATGCGTTGAAAGCCGCGCATTTCAGACATGCGCGGCAAAAACTGCTGAGCAGCAACAAACACACCCTTCGGGCGCAGAACAGCTCGGTCGCAGCCTAGGCGTTAGCCATCCAGACCTTCGGGCTTACCGACGATGGTGAAATGCAGCCCCTCCGGGTCCAGCAGTTCCGAGGCAACACGGTTCACCTCTTCCAGCGTCACTGCATTCACCTGATCATTGCGGGTGGCAATATAGTCGATGGGCAAATCCTCCATCTGCATCCCGACCATGATCCCTGCGATCTGGCTATTGCCATCGAACCGCAAAGGATAGGCGCCCGTCAGATAGGTCTTGGCATCGTCCAGCTCTTTCTGGGTGAAGCCTTCATTGGCCGCACGCGCCCATTCATCCCGGATGACGGACACCGCGTCCGCGATCCGGTCATTCGAAGATGAGACCGAACCCAGATAGACCGAGGCCAGATCCTTGGGCACCAAGAAGGTCGACACCCCATAGGTCAACCCGCGTTTTTCGCGCACTTCCTGCATCAGACGGCTTTCGAACCCACCGCCGCCCAGCATGTGATTGAGGATGAAGGCTGCAAAGAAATCGGGATCGTCACGATCGATACCCGCATGGCCAAACAGAGCCACAGATTGCGGCGTGTCAAACTCGACAACACTGACCCCGCCGGGGATGTTGACTTGCGCCGGTCCGGGGATCGGTTTGCCTGTTTCGGGCAGATCGGCCAGCAGGTGATCCAGCAACCTGCCGAGTTCTTCGGGCGTGATATCGCCCACAGCCCCTACATAGAGCCGATCTTTGGCAAAGACGTTCTCATAGGCATCAACCACGTCGTCTCGGGTCAGGGCGGTCACGCTTTCGATCGTTCCCTTGCCCTCGGTTCCATAGGGGTGATCCCCATAAGCCATTCGCGCAAAATTGCGTCCGGCGATATCGTTCGGGCTGGTCTGATCCGACCGCAAGCCGGACAGAACCTGCGCCCGCACACGATCCACCGCGTCCTGATCGAAACGCGGCTCGTGCAGGGTCACACGCAGCAGGTCGATCACTTCGTCCCGGTTTTCAGTCAGGAACTGCGCCGAGACCGAGACGGTATCGTCACTGGCGTTATAGCCAAACGATGCCGCCAGCGATTCAAGCTCACGCGCATAGGTTCGGGAATCCATGTCGCCCGCGCCTTCTTCGATCAGGCCGCTCATCAGATACACGGCCCCCCGCTTGTCAGGGTCGTCCAGCGAGGTTCCGCCACGGAACCGCAATTCCAATGCGGTGAAGGGGATCGAGTGATCCTCAACCAGCCACGCGGCGATACCATCAGGCGATGTCACCTCCTGAATTTCGATCTCAGCCCAGGCGGGCAATGCGATCACGAATGCAATCAGGGTCGCGAAAATTCGTTTCATTGCGTCACCTCATCGTCGCGCATCAGCCAGCCTGTGACCGAGGTTTCCAGCTGTAGAACCTCGCGGGCGGCAGCGATGATTTCTTCCCCGGTTACGGCCTGCAGGACATCCGGCCAGGCCTGCACGTCCTCGACCGTCAATCCGCTGGTCAGGGCCCGGCCATAGCGATTGCCGATCCCGTCCACATTGTCGCGCGCATAGGTTTGCGAAGCGCGAAGCTGCATCTTGATCCGGTCCAGATCCTCTTGGTTAACACCGTCGGCAATGAACCCGGCCACGGCTGCATCCATGGCTTCTTCGGCCTCTTGCAGGGAAACGCCCTGCGCCGGAACGATAAATAGATCAAAGGTCGTGTCATCCAACGACACGCCGCGATAGAACGCCCCGGTGTAAACGGCTTTCTGTTGCTCGAATTGCAGTTTTTCGGTCAGGTATGACGTGTTCCCACCACCCAGCAATTCGGCCAACATGAACAGGGCTGCGGCCTTTTCCTGTTCGCCCGCGTTGCGTTCAGGCGCCAGATAGCTGCGCTGCACGTAGGGCTGCGATACGCGTGCGTCCTTGAAGGTCAGCCTCCGCGCGGCCGTCTGCGGCGGCTCTTGCGAACGGATGCGCTCGGGCAGGTCCGGGTTGGCGGGGATCACGCCATAGTATTTTTCGGCCAGCGCCTTGACCTCATCGGGCTCGACATCGCCTGTCACAACCAGAATGGCGTTATTGGGCGCGTAGTGCGTCTGGTAGAAGGACAGAGCGTCCTCCATGTCCAGCGTCTCCATCTCGTGCCGCCAGCCGATGATCGGAACCCCGTAGCGGTGGTTGAGGTATTGCGACGCGTTCATCTGTTCGCCGAACAGGGCGCGGGGGTTATTGTCGGTGCGCTGGTTGCGTTCCTCAAGGATCACATCACGCTCGGTCACGATATCATCCTCGGACAGGCGGATATTGCGCATCCGGTCCGCCTCCATTCGCATCATCAGTTCCAGCCGGTCGGCGGCGACGCGTTGGAAATAGGCGGTGTAGTCATACGAAGTGAATGCGTTGTCATTGCCGCCATTGGCCGCCACCGTGGCCGAGAACTCACCCGGTGCCAGCGTATCGGTTCCTTTGAACAGCAAGTGTTCCAGAAAATGCGCCACACCGGACGATCCGACGGGTTCATCCGCCGAACCTGCGCGATACCAGACCATATGCTGCACGACAGGGGCGCGGTGATCCTCGACCACGACGACATCCATGCCGTTTTCCAGCGTGAAGGTTGTGACCGCCTCCTGGCCATCTTCGGCAAAGACCGGGGTGGCAGCAATCAGGGCAGCCGACAGGGCAAGGGCCCGAACCATGGGGCATCCTCCGTTTGTTGTCTGAGTTTCAAACTACGGTGGCGCGGCGCAGGTTCAAGTGTGATGACGAAAAGTTAAGGATTATTCACCTGGCGGCGGAGCCGACGGAGTTTCGACCCCAGCCTGCCGTGCCTGTTCATTTACCTGCGACGAATCCAGCGCCCATCGTTTGTAAACCTGCGAATAGCGGTCCACGTTAAACAGACGCAGTCGGGTAAAACGGCTTTGCTTGCGGCGGAACTCAGCGTCTTCGGCATCGACCACCTGACGAGCATTCTCGGTCACGCCATACCGGCTCGAGGCCGTCACCAATGCGCCATCCGCCGCGGGAATCGCCGTGTTAGGATTCAGTGCATCTGGGTTGCCGCCCAGTGCCGCAATCGCATCCCCCTTGGGGGTCGGGTCGGTTAGATTCCCTGCGCCCGGTGTCGGCGCGGGCAGGAATTGATAATCTTCGGGCTGTGTCAGCGGCTTGACCGGCAGGACCGAGAATTCATCCGGTCCCGGACCCGGCGCCTGAAGGTGGCGCAGACCGATATCGGAACATCCCGCCACCGTGAAGGCAAGCGTCACTGCAAAAATGGAACGCGGCAACCGCATCGTAGTCTCCAGCCTGTTTGAGGCGCTTTTATCGCATTTCCACCGGCGCGTCACGAGGGCTTTTTGCCGTCGAATAGGATCAACCCGATGGCACCGGCGAAAATAAACACATCGGCCAGATTGAAGACAAACGGGTTGTTGATACCGCAACAGGACATGTTCAGGAAATCCAGAACATAGCCGTAAAGCACCCGGTCCAGAACATTACCCAGCGCGCCGCCGATCAAAAGCCCGCCCGAAAGCAGCATGATTTTCGAGGGCGCTGACCGCACCAGCCAGACCAGCACAGCCGCCGAGATCGCAATGGACACGCCGATCAGAACCCAACGTGCCGCCTCGGTATTGCCCTGAAACAAGCCAAAGTTGATGCCGCGATTCTCGCCATATTTGAAGACAAGCAAGGGTGGCAGGACGTCGATATCGCCTTCGGCCACGCGCATGATGTGAACGACCAGAACTTTGCTGATCTGGTCGATCGCAAACGCCGCCATCGCAGCCCAAATGAGCAAGCGATAGCGCATCAGTGGCGGAAGTGCCGCATGCCGGTGAAGACCATGGCCAGATCGGCCTCGTCCGCCGCTGCGATCACTTCATCATCACGCATTGAACCACCGGGCTGGATCACACAGGTGGCACCGGCCTCAGCGGCCTCCATCAGACCGTCGGGGAAGGGGAAGAACGCGTCCGATGCTACGGCCGAGCCGATGGTCAACGGTTGAGCCAAGCCCAACACATCGGCCATACGTTCAGCTTTCTTGGCTGCGATCAGCGCAGAGTCCACGCGGCTCATCTGTCCAGCACCCACGCCTACGGTCGCGCCATCTTTGACGTAGACGATGGCATTGGACTTGACGTGTTTCGCCACTTTCCACGCGAACAGCAAATCGCGCATTTGATCTTCGGTCGGAGCCTTTTTGGTGACGACCTTCAGGTCATCCATACCGATAAAACCATTGTCCTTGTCCTGTACCAACAAACCTCCGGCAACCTGACGGACGGTTTTACCACCGGCCATTACATCAGGTAAGCTGTCGGTGGTCAGCAGGCGCAGGTTTTTCTTGGCGGCGAAAATGGCTTTCGCCTCATCGGACGCGCCTGGGGCGATCACGACCTCGGTGAAGATGCCAGTGATTTCCTGCGCGGTTTCGGCATCCAACGGTTGGTTCAGCGCCACGATCCCGCCAAATGCCGAGGTGCGATCGCAGTCGAACGCCGCCTTATAGGCCTCGATCAGCGTGGCACCTGTCGCTACACCGCAGGGGTTGGCGTGTTTGATGATGGCACAGGCAGCACCCTGCGCCGGATCGAACTCGGCCACCAACTCAAACGCGGCGTCGGTGTCGTTGATGTTGTTGTAGCTCAGTTCTTTGCCCTGATGCTGCACGGCGGTGGCGACACCCGGACGATTTGTGCCATCGGTATAGAACGCTGCCTGCTGGTGGCTGTTCTCACCATAGCGCAGGGTCTGTTTCAACTCTCCTGCAAAAGCGCGACGCTTCGGAGCCTCTAGCTGCAGCGCGTCAGCCATCCAATTCGACACAGCCGTGTCGTAGGCCGCGGTGCGAGCATACGCCTTTTGGGCAAGCCATTGTCGGAAACCATACGACGTCTTTCCGTAATTCTCCTCCAACTGGTCCAGCAGTGAGGAGTAGTCTTCGACATCCACCACTACGTTTACAAAGGCGTGGTTCTTGGACCCCGCCCGGATCATCGCCGGACCACCGATGTCGATATTCTCGATGCATTCGTCATAGCTTGCACCTTTGGCGACTGTGGCCTCGAACGGGTAGAGGTTCACCACCAGAAGGTCGATCGCGCCGATGCCATGTTCGGTCATTGCGGCAACGTGAGTGTCGTTGTCACGCAGCGCCAACAAGCCACCATGCACCATGGGGTGCAGGGTTTTTACGCGGCCGTCCATCATTTCGGGAAAACCGGTAATCTCGCTGACATCCTTCACATCCAGCCCCGCCTCGCGCAGCGCCTTTGCGGTACCACCTGTGGACAACAGCTCGACCCCGCGCTCGGCCAGCGCCTTGCCCAAGTCGATCAATCCGGTCTTGTCGGATACGGAAAGCAGCGCGCGGCGCACGGGGTGAAAGTCGGTCATGGGTCCAAAGGTCCTTTTGGCGTCAGTCGAAATCGGGCTCGTCCCGGTGCACATCGCGCACGGCATAGGCTGTATCCTGCGCCTTGCTCAACGTCCACCGGATGCGCGTCGCATACTCCATTGCGCGGCCAGATAGAACGATCTGTTTTGTCGCGCGCGGCTTTAGCCGCCCTTTTTCAAGGTAAACGCTTGGCTCGACACCCAATTTTCCAACGCCATCATGGCGAAACACCCAGATTTCACCGCTTTTGAGCGCCATCGACACCGCCGCACCGCCCAAATCCAGCGCCGCATCTACGTCGGGGTGCAGGTGAAAGCGGATATCAAAGCCCAGACCTTTCAACCCCGAGGCATCCATCGCCCGGTCAAACTGCCGCTTGGCCTTGTCACTTGTGGCCAGCAGAATATCTTCGCCGGTCAGTTCACGGCCATCAAAGCGCAGCTCGAAGGTACGGGCATGGGTCAGACCGAAAACCTTGGCATAGCCGTCATGCCCAGCCATGAAGCGCGCGCCTTCGAACGCCTCTTCAAACTCATTGGGTACCTCGCGCGGGGCATCCATCAGCGCCTCTTTCTCAGTCCCCGGAACCGGGTCCGCCAGCCGCGCGCTGGAATAACCGTCCAGGCACAGGGTCGAATGCGATGGGGTTGCCCGCCCTGCCCGACGCCACTCGACCCCGAATGTCTCACCCGATCCGCAATTCACGACCAATGGCCGCCGCCCCGAGGTCAGCTCGAAAGCCAGCGTCGATGCGTGGGCGTTGTAAGAATTGGCCCCCTTCGGCGGCGTAGCGGCGTCGATAATCACACTGGTCCGGGCCGCGTAAAGACGCCCGAACCCCATCGACAACCCCTTGGCGCGTTGCGGTTTTACCCCGCTTTGGGCAAGGGCCTGATCCAGCCGCCCTTCAACTCCGCGTCCGCCGCCGTGAAACCGGGCCAAACCGCCATCCGTGTGGCGCAAACTGCGCAGCGCCGGGGCGATGCGCTTGATCGCATTGGCCTGCGCGCCGGGCGTCCCCCGCCCCAGATCGCTGAGCGCAGCCGACGTCCAGGCCAACAAGGTGAAAACTTCCAGCAGTTCTTCGGGATTGCGCGTGGGAATGCCGCCTTGTGCGTCGATTTGGCTGTCGCATTCGCGGGCCAAAGCACGCAGGGCCGGGTCGGCCAATTGTTCGAGCCCCTGCAACGCCAGACCGGCCTGCACCAGACCAGCCAGTGCCTCGAACCGGGGCAAGCCGGGAGTGGCAGCTTTCCACCGCTTGGACAGAAACCATGTCTGCTGCGCCAGCGAACGAAAGAAGAGCTGAGACTGCTTTTCATCCATTCCGCGCAGCAAAAAGGACGCGTGATTGATCCAGCGCATCACCCGCCGTCCGGTCAGATCGGGCACCCAGCCCGGCCCCTGCCCGCGGCCATGCGCCTCGATCCAGCCCCAGACCCATCGCTGGGCCTTGTCGCGTGCGCGCATATCACCAACAGCGGCCAGATCGTCCAGCCAGGCAAAGCCGTGGCGTTCGTGGTCAAAACCGGCGCTCGGGGCAGTCACGTCCCAAAGGCCGGTATCCTGCGCCTCGACCAGAAAACCGGCAAACAGCAGATTTCCCGCCACCAACTGCCGCCCACGTGCGAATGAACCAACCGTGCGCGGCTCGGGCTCTTTCACGAATCCCGCTGCCGCCTTGCGACGCTGGCTCAGCCGCGCATAAAGACGGTTCTGGAACCGGGTCCACCGGCTTGTCATGGAATCGGAGTTAGACATTGCGCTCGTTACTCTGCCCCTTGCGCTCTGTTGGCGCCTGAGACCCAACGATAGACCGCGCCGCACGTCAAGTCACCGAAAAGCGTTGGATTATTCCGATTTGTTCAGACAGGCGATGTAGAAGCCATCCATACCACCGCGATCAGACCAATAATCGGGCCGCAGCCGCAACCCGCCCTCTTCAGTGATCCAGCCCTTTTCAACGCCGGTCACGGCCAGAGCCTGCCGGTTTACCTGCATGTCGGGGAACATAATCAGCGCCTCTTCGATCTGCACTTCGCCCTCATCCGGCAGCAAGGAACAGGTGCAATAGACCAGCCGCCCGCCAGGTTTAAGCAGACCCCACGCATGGGCCAGCATCTGCGCCTGCAATTCGATCAGCCCACCGAATTCCGAGCCATCCTTGGCATAGGGCAGGTCCGGGTGGCGGCGAATAGTGCCCGTGGCCGAACAGGGCGCGTCCAGCAGGATGGCGTCGTATTGGCCCTGATGGTCCAATGCGTCGCCTGCGATGACCTGCGCCGTCAGCCCCGTGCGAGCAAGGTTCTCGCGCACCCGTTCCAGCCGCGATTCCGAGATGTCCAACGCCGTGACCTGTGCTCCGGCGGCCGCCAGTTGCAGCGTCTTGCCCCCCGGTGCGGCACAGAGGTCGAGTATATTCTCTCCGGCCTTCGGGGCCAGCACCTGCACCGGCAGCGCCGCCGCCGCGTCCTGCACCCACCAATCGCCCGCATCGAATCCCGGCAGGGCCGAGACCTGCCCCGCATCCTGCACCCGGCGCGAGCCCGTAGGCAGCGCCTCGCCGGGACCATTGGCACCGGATTTGACGGTAATATCCAGCGGCGCGCCTGCGAAATGGGCTTGTTCAATACCCGTGATCGCATCCGCGCCCCAGGCCATAGTCAGCGGGTCGCGCAGCCATTCGGGCAGGCGCGGCACGCGCATCTTGGGCCACGCATCCGGCCCTTCGGCGGCCACTTTGCGCAGCACCGCATTGACCAACCCCTTGAGGCGACCATGCTTGCGGGACCGGCCGACGATCTCGACCATCGAGTTCACTACACCATGCGCGGCCTCTCCGTGGCACAACTCAACCGCGCCGAGACGCAGAGCATTGTGGACGGTCAGCGCGGGCGTGCGGTTCAGGTGATTGTCCAGCAGACGGTCGGCGCGTTCCAACCCGCGCAGGGTTTCCAGCGTCAGGCGTTGCGCCCGCGCGCGGTCTTCGCGGTCCAACCGATCCAATGCGCCAGCCGCCAGGCATTCGGACAAAAGCCGCCCTTCGCCCAGAATCTGATCCAACAGATAGATCGCGCTGCGTCGCGCTGCTGTTGCGTTGTCGGACATGGAACCGCCTTTGATGTGACCCTCGCCCGCATTGCCAAACGCGGACGGGGGCGTATATCAAGCCATGGAACGGAAAGGAACCCGATCTCATGAGCGACCAGCGCAAAGACCTGCCGCCCGCCGCCCAACGCGCCCTGGCCGAGGCCGAGGACCGTCGCCGCAAGGCCGAGGCTGAGGCAAAGGAACAGCCCAAAGAACTGGGCGGGCGTGATGGCCCTGACCCCGCCCGCTACGGTGATTGGGAAAAGAAGGGCATCGCAATCGACTTCTGATCACTCAGCCCCGCAGCGCGGTCAGGAAATCGGCAATTAACGCGCGCTGTTTTTTGGATTTCGCCCGATCCTCGGGCCATGTCAGCCAATAGCCGTCTTTTGTTTTCAACTCGGGAAGATCCAGACGCCGTAAGCGCCCGGCCTGTAAATCGGCCTGCGCCAGAGGTTCAGACCCCAGCGCCACACCCATCCCTTGCCGCGCCGCCGACAGGGCGTGTTCCATCGAATCAAAGCTGATCACCGAAGGCGGCAGATCGTCATGACCCGTCTTGCGCGCCCAGTCGCGCCAGGCGGGCCGCTCCCCACGCAGCTCGATCAGGGGCGCTCCCCACTCCACGCCCGGGGCGGCCAAGGGCACCAGAACCTCGGGCGCGATCCGTTCAGCCTCGCGCCCCGACCACGTGCCGCGCCCATAGCGGATTTGCAGCCAAGTCCGCTCTTCATCCAGCGATGACCGTCGCGCGACCGAATCCGTCACTACCCGCACTTTCGGGTGCATCCGCTGGAACCGGGATATCGCCGGAACCACAAGCGCATGGATGTTCGACGACAGCCCCGCAACGCGCAACTCACGCGGAGATTTGCCAAACAGATCCTCGGTATTTCGTTCCAGCGCCTGTAAGCTGTCCTGCACCAGCGGCAAATAGCTTTCGCCTTCGACCGTCAACGACACGCCACGTGCTTCGCGCACAAACAGGGTCCGGCCCAGCCAGGATTCCAGGTTTCCAATCCGCTGACTGACGGCCGCTTGTGTCAAGCCGAACTCGCGCGCGGCAGCGGAAAACCCGCCCAGCCGACCGGCGGCCTCGAACACCCGTAGCCAGTCCAGAGGCGGCAATCCGATCTTCTTCTTAGCCATAAGATTTTCCAGCCCTCAGTCGCAATAAGGTTTAATTGTGGTAATGCCACGAGGCGCGTATCACCTCAAGCATAGCTCGCGCCGAACAGGAGAAGCCCCATGTTGCGCACTGCCACTCACACGGCCCAGATCGTGACTGTCGAATTTGCCGATGGCACCCAATCCCGATTTCACTCCATCTGGCTGCGCGACAACGCGTTGGACCCCGACACCCGCGCGCCGAGCAATGGTCAGCGCCTGATTACCATCGGTGACATTCCCGTCGATACCACGATCAGCGCCGCTGAGATGGAAGAGGGCGATCTTCGCGTCACCTTTCAGCCCGAAGACAAGACGGTCACCTTTCCCGCCGACTGGCTTGCCGCACACAGCTATGACCGCACCCAAAGTGCCGAGTTTGGACGCCTCGCCCCCGGCATCACCACGTGGGCGCAGAGCATCGAAGCCCCCGCCGGAGATTGGACGCAGGTTCATTCCAATCCCACTGCCAAGCGCAACTGGCTGGCCGCCGTCGCCGAATATGGCTTCGCCAAGCTGACAAACGGCCCGACCGAGCCGGAATCGCTACTGCAAGTGGCCGACCTGTTCGGCTATGTGCGCGAGACCAATTATGGCCCTTATTTCGAGGTTCGGACTGAGGTGAACCCCACCAACCTTGCCTTTACCGGGCTCGGTTTGCAGGCGCATACCGACAACCCTTATCGCGACCCGGTGCCAACGCTGCAAATTCTCTACTGCCTTGAAAACAGCGCCGAAGGTGGCGAGTCAATCGTGGTCGATGGCTTCCGCGCAGCCGAAAAACTGCGTGATCAAAACCCCGAGGGCTTTGCCCTGCTGACCGGATACCCGGCGCGGTTTGAATACAAGGGCGAAGACGGGGTTTGCCTGCGGTCCCGCCGCCCGATGATCGAACTGTCGCCCGATGGCGAGTTGATTGGCATCCGGTTCAACAATCGGTCGTCTGCGCCGTTTGTTGACATCCCCTTTGACCAGATGGAGGCCTACTATGCCGCCTACCGTCAGTTGGGAGCCATCATCGACGACCCGGCCATGGGCGTGTCGTTCAAGCTGGAACCGGGTGAAAGCTTTATCGTCGACAACACCCGCGTGCTGCATGCGCGGCTGGGCTATTCCGGGGCCGGGTCGCGGTGGCTGCAAGGCTGCTACGCCGACAAGGACGGGCTGCTGTCCACGCTGGCGGCAATGGATGCCCCTCAGCCGGAGGCGGCGGAATGAAACCCGATTTCTCGACCCTGAACCGCGACAATATCGTGGCCTTCATCGGCGACATCTTCGACCGCCGCGGCGGTGAGGAATATCTGGGCGAACCCGTCACCATGGCCGAACATATGCTGCAAGGGGCCACGATTGCTGAACAGAACGGCATGCCCGAGGAAATCATCGTCGGCGCCCTGCTGCACGATATCGGCCACTTTACGTCCGAGTTCGGCACCTATCACCCCGACGACACCGAAGACCGCCACCACGAGGATGCAGGTGCCGAAGTGCTGGAGCAGTTCTTCCCGTCCGTCATCACCGATTGCTGCCGGTATCACGTGGCGGCCAAGCGCTATCTCTGCGCCACCAAGCCCGAGTATTTCAACCGGCTGTCCACCGCCTCGGTCCACACATTGGAGTTGCAGGGCGGCCCGATGAACCCCGAAGAGGTGGCCGCGTTCGAGGCCAACCCGAACCTGAAAGAGATCATTCAGGTCCGCTATCTGGACGAGGCTGGCAAACGCGCGGGCATGGAAACCCCCGATTTCGCCCATTTCGCCCCGATGGTGCAGCGCATGGTCGATAAGCATATGGAGGCCGCATGACCGCGCCTGAGTACATCTTTGAAGCCAGCACCAAGCCGTCCCTGCCGTGGCACGAGGTGCCCCTGATCCGAGCCACCGATGCATCCGTCAAAGGCTACGGTTGTCTGGTCGATGACCCTCAAGGGTTCGAGATCGAGATCACCTGCTGGCCGCAGCAAGGCTGGCGGCCCATCGACGAGGGCACCGGTGACGAAGGCGGCTGGGTTGAAGGCACGTTCAAATGCGACTGGCAAGGCGACGTGCTCTATGGCGAGAACGAGGCGGTCAAAGGCCACTATGTTCTGGGCTGGTCCGCCGATCCGCAGCAGGCGCAAAAGGCACGCCAAACCGCGCCTCGTGATCAGGTCCTGCTGTGGCACATGAACTATCACCCGGATGGCGGTCAGATGTTCTGGCCCCTGGACAACAAGCCCTTCATCGTTCCTGCTGCCCTGCCCGGCGACAACCTGACGCCCGAGAAGGTCGTGGCCTTCTGGTGTGACGGCTCACGCGGGCTCTATATTCATCCCGGCATCTGGCACGAGGGAATTTTCCCGGTCGAAGACAGCCAGCGGTTTCTTGACCGTCAGGGCGCAGTTCATGCGCGCGTCAGCGCCGATATCGGGAAAGAGTTCGGCGTCTACCTGTCTTGCCCGTTGCGCGCGGACAAGATTAAGGACGTGTAGGCAAAGCCCCAGTATGCGCCCGTTGCTTGCGGGTGATCCATAGCTGAACGGCCATCAGATATGGCACGTAGAACGCAAAGTTTTGCACAAGGTCAAACGGGCCCGAGAAATCGGGCTCGGACCCCAGCCCACCGGTCAACAGATACCAGATCGTGTAGTGCACCCGATAAAGCCACGATCCCAGCGCCAGCCAGAACAGGCGCAGGCCCCAAGCCCAATGACCGGCACGGTCTTTGTTCAACGCCATACGCGCCACCATCAGCGCTGCCGTGAACAGGCAAAGCCCATAAAGGAAAAAGGCCGCCGACATGACCGACCCACCGATCGTGCCACGCAGGGGGATATAGGTCATTCCGGCCAAACCCGTGAACAACGCCAATGCGACCAGCACTCTGCCCAGCTGACGATGAAAGCCGGTGAACGTGCGCCGCACCCCTTTCAGCAGTTGCAAAGGAACAAGCGCGACCAAAACAGTTCCGGCGCAAATATGCAGCACCATCGCCAAATTGCCGATAGGCTGCCCATCTGCAAACAAATGGCTTTGCTGCGCAGCGGCTGCGGACAATCCGATACCGATCATACCTACGCCGTGTACAACGAAAGGCAGCAGAGTCAGATAGAACCCAATCAGCAACAGGCCCAAAAGTACTCGAGATCTTACGGTCTGCATAAGCTGACCATAGGGCCGTCGGTTAGCACGTCTATAGCTCAGAGCCCCAGAACATCCACCATATCATACTGACCGGGGGCTTTGCCCTGCCCCCACAGCGCCGCTTTCAGCGCGCCGCGGGCGAAGATGACGCGGTCGGTGGCCAAATGGCGCAGCACGATACGTTCGCCCGGAGCTGCGAACAAAACATCGTGTTCGCCCACGATGTCTCCGCCGCGAATGGCGTGGAAGCCGATATCGCCGCGTTTGCGCGCGCCCGTGATGCCGTCGCGGGCGCGATCGGATACGTCCGCCAGATTGACCCCGCGCCCTTCGGCTGCGGCCTCACCCAGCATCAAGGCAGTGCCCGAGGGCGCATCGACCTTGTGGTGGTGATGACCTTCGATCACTTCGATATCGAAATCCTCATCCAGCGCGGCGGCAACTTTCTTGGTCAGCTGCACAAGCAGATTGACGCCGAGGCTCATATTGCCCGCCCGCACGATCACTGCATGGCGCGCGGCAGGTTCCAGCGCGGCAATCTGCTCATCCGTCATACCGGTGGTGCCAATCACATGTACACAGCGCGCTTGTGCGGCCAGCTCGGCAAATTCCAGCGTCGCCTCGGGCGCGGTGAAGTCTATCACCGCCTGCGCCTGCGCGAATGCTTCCAGTGGGTCATCTGTGACAGTGACGCCCAACGCGGGGCCGCCCATCGCCGTGCCCACATCCTGACCGATCCAGTCATGGTCCGCACGTTCAACAACGCCGACCAGACGCGCCTGATCGCTCTCAGACACGGTCTTGATCAGCATCTGCCCCATACGGCCCGAAGCTCCTGTGATGACGATCCCCGGAATATGGGTCATGGCTTGCTTCCCTCATTGCAATCGGCTCAAAGCCTCCTACCCGGTTCGCGCCCGCTTGGCAAAGGTGGGATTTGGGCTTAGATCGAAGTCATGGCAAAGAACAAATTCCACGATGGCCCCGGCCCGTCCCAACGACAGCTGCGTGTCGGCGAACTGATCCGTCGCACCCTGTCCGAGGTTCTGGCGCGCGGAGATGTCCACGACCCCGACTTGAACCGTATGTCAATCACCGTGGGTGAGGTGCGCACCTCGCCCGATCTCAAGATAGCCACCGCCTATGTGCTGCCCTTGGGCGGGAAGGGGCAGGAGGACGTGATCGATCTGTTGGCCCGCAACAAGGGCGAGCTGCGCCGCATGATCGGCAAGAAGCTGAACCTGAAATTCTCGCCCGATCTGCGGTTCCGTCTGGATGACACGTTTGACCGTCTGGACGACACCCGCCGCATGTTCGAACAGGACGCGGTGCGCCGCGATCTGGACGAGTGATCCGCACGCTGGCCACATTGGGCGCGCTCCTATGGGCCGCGCAAGCCGGTGCGGTGAGCTGTGAAAAAGTCACCCACGACGCCAAGCGATATACTGTGTGCGAAGTGGACGCGGCCAATGAAGACCTGCGCCTGTTTCTGAACGACGACAACGGCGATCTGCTGGGGCATTTCTCCTCGGTGAATGAGGCGTTGGCTCCCGGCGGCGAACGTCTGGCCTTTGCGATGAACGCGGGCATGTATCACGACGACCGTTCACCCGTGGGCCATTATGTCGAGGACGGGCAGGAAAAGATGCGCGTCATCTCCAACCCCGGCCCCGGTAATTTCGGCCTTCTACCCAATGGGGTATTCTGTATCCGCGACGGCCGCGCTGACGTGTTTGAGACGCTAGATTTCGTCGATCAAGCGCCGGACTGCCGCTTTGCCACTCAATCCGGCCCCATGTTGGTGATCGACGGAGAGCTGCACCCGCGTTTTCTGCCCGACTCGACCTCGCTGTTCGTGCGCAACGGGGTGGGCACCAGCGCCGATGGCACCCGCGCGGTGTTTGCGATCTCGGACGATTACGTCACCTTCCACGAATTCGGCAGCCTGTTTCGGGACGTGCTGAAAACCCCCAACGCACTGTTCTTCGACGGGAATATTTCACGCATGTATGACCGGGCCGGGGGCCGCTCAGATATCGGCTTTTCACTGGGGCCCATCGTGGGTGTGGTCGAAATCGCACCTGTAAATTGACAGCGCCCATGTGATCCGCTACCCCGCGCGCCTCAGCATGAATCAAGGTGTAATATGGGACGCAAACGCAAGGGCCGCGACATTTCCGGTTGGCTGGTGGTGGACAAGCCTGCGGGCATGACCTCGACCGCCGTGGTCAACAAGGTGCGGTGGGCGATGGATGCGAAAAAGGCGGGCCACGCGGGTACGCTGGACCCCGAGGCGACCGGCGTTCTGGCCGTGGCGCTGGGTGAGGCGACCAAGACCGTTCCCTACATCACCGACGCCTTGAAAGCCTACACCTTCACCGTGCGTCTGGGTCAGGCCACCAATACCGACGATGCCGAGGGGGAGGTGATCGCCTCCAGCGATGCGCGCCCTTCGGACGACGACATCAAACAGGCGCTAACCCCGTTTCTGGGGGACATCATGCAGGTGCCGCCCAAGTTTTCCGCCGTGAAGATCGACGGACAGCGCGCCTATAAACTGGCCCGCGATGGCGAGGATGTGGAGCTGTCCGCCCGGCCACTGTGGGTTGAGGAGCTGATCCTTGTCGACCGCCTGGATGACGATCATGTGGTGCTGGAAATGACCTGCGGAAAAGGTGGCTATGTGCGCTCTATCGCCCGCGATCTGGGTGCCGCGCTGGGATGTCACGGCCACGTCAAAGAACTACGCCGCATCTGGTCCGGTCCGTTCGAGGTCGAAGATGGACTGTCCGTCGACCAGATCGACGAAATGGCAAAGACCGAAGCTCTGGATGACTACCTCCACCCGCTGGAGACCGGCCTCGCCGACCTGCCCGAGTTGAAATGTACCCCCGAGGGCGCCACCCGTCTGCGCAATGGCAATCCGGGCATGGTGCTGGCCAGCGACGTGGAATATGGCGACGAGGCTTGGGCCTCACTTGACGGCAAAGCTGTGGCCGTGGGCATCTATAAATCCGGCGAATTGCATCCCAGCCGGGTGTTCGTCGCCTGAACGCCGTGCTAGGCGGGGGCATGATCACCCGAACGCACACCAAGGGCGACGCGCCCTCGACCGCCGTCTATTCCGATTGCGAGAAGTATCGCTATAGCCTGACCCGCGTGTGGGATGCGGGCGGGCGCAAGGCGCTGTTTGTGATGCTCAACCCTTCGACCGCGACCGAGGTGCAGAACGATCCCACCGTCGAACGCTGTGAACGGCGGGCGCGGGCGCTGGGGTTTGGCGCGTTTCAAGTGACGAACATCTTTGCCTGGCGCGACACCGACCCCCGCAAGATGCGCGCTGCCACCGATCCGGTGGGCCCTGCGAATGACGCGGCCATTCTCGACGGTGTCGAATGGGCCGATCAGGTCATCGCCGCATGGGGCACGCATGGAGAACATCTGAACCGCGGCCCGGCGGTCGAGACCCTGCTGCGCGGCACCGGGCATCCTCTGTTCCATCTGGGACTTACCAAGGCGGGCCACCCGAAACACCCGCTCTACATCGCCTATACCCAGCAACCCGAGCTATGGTGACAAAGGGTTAACCACAACCCCAAGCAGTCTTTGACCAACCACCTGAACGCATGGGATAAATCATCCTCGGGGCAATGCGTTCGCGGAGGGGTTCCATGTTCATGATCGGGTTTCTCAGCATCGCAGCACTGGGTGGCGCGGCCTATGCGATCAGCGACATTTTTGAACCCGAGGACGAGCCCGAAGAAGACGAAGTCATTGAAGATGACGCCGAAGAGATCTCGGAAGGCAATCTGCTTGAGATTGACGATGTGCCAGACGCACCGTCAACCGGAACTGTCATTTTCGAACACGAAGGCAATCTGATCCTTGCCGGTACTGAAGAGCAGGACATTCTGACCGGTCAGGAGGGCGACGACCAGATCAACGGCTATGCCGGGGATGACACCGTGATTGGCGGCGCGGGCGATGATACCCTGCATGGCGGGGACGGGGACGACACGGTCTTGGGTGGGTTGGACGATGACATTCTGCATGGCGAGGATGGCGATGACCTTCTGACCGGAGAGGACGGGGATGACACGCTCTACGGTTATTTCGGCGTGGATAGTTTGGAGGGTGGCGTCGGAGACGACGATCTTTATGGCGGTCAGGACGACGACAGGCTGAGCGGGGGTGACGGGGATGACGCACTGCATGGCGGCTATGGCAACGACACGCTGAACGGCGGCGCGGGTGAGGATGCGCTGTTCGGGGACGACGGCGACGATGTTCTATTCGGACAAGACGCCGAAGGCGAGGATGAGGTCGATTTCCTCAACGGTGGCGAAGGGGATGACACCATTCTGGCCGACGGGGGTGACATTGTGACTGGCGGCAATGGCACGGATGAAATCATCGTTACCCCGGAAGAAGGCGACGACCCGGTCACAGTGATGGATTTCCAGCCCGGTCAAGACAAGCTGCTGATCTCGTGGACCGGCGAGGAAGACCCCGACATTCAGGTTGAACCCGATGCCGAAGATGACAACCTGACAAATGTCGTGATCAACGGGCAGACCACCGTGCAACTGCTGGCAGCCGAAGGATTGACCGCCGAGGATATCCAACTGATTGGCGAGGGCGCGCTGGCGCAATTGAACGCGCTGGGCTGATCGGGCAGAATCCCTTTGCTATCCGCCGAAAATCCGCTTATACGCGCGCATCCGCATCGGAATCGGTGCGGTTTTCTCCATGGGCCTGTGCTGGACGACATCCCGGCCTGCGCCATTAACCTCAACCTTTTTACAAGGAGACCCCGATGTCGATTACTGCCGCTGAAAAAGCACGCGTCATGAAAGAATTCGCAACCAAAGAAGGCGACACCGGTTCGCCTGAAGTCCAGGTTGCCATCCTGACCTCGCGCATCACCACCCTGACCGAGCACTTCAAGACCCACAAAAAAGACAACCACGGTCGTCGCGGTCTGCTGAAAATGGTCGCCCAGCGCCGTAAACTGCTGGACTACCTGAAGGGCAAGGAAGAAGCACGCTATCAGGACCTGATCAAAAAGCTGGGCATCCGCCGCTAAGCGCTTTTTCGTTCAATTCGAAACGCCCGCCAATTTGGTGGGCGTTTTTTGTTCGGGACGATCTATCGAAGCTATTGTGCTGTCAGTCCGAAGCGGCGCGATCATATTCCATGCGCGCGGTCTTAACCTGATCCATCTGTTCGTGCGACCAGTAGACGAGCGGCCTGAGCAGTTCCAACAAGCTGCGGCCCTGAGGTGTGAGTGCATAAGACACAGCGACAGGCGGACCGGGATCGACAGTACGCGTCAAATATCCATCCCGCTGTAGCCCCCGCAGATTTTCGGTCAGCACCCTTTGCGTGACGTCACCGATACATCGCTTGAGCTCTCCGAACCGCTTCGGCTCGTCTTCTAGCGCCAGAATGATGATCATCCGCCACTTGCCTGTGACATTGGACAAAACGGATCGGATCGAACAGTTCGACGCTTCGGCTTTACTACTAACGCCAATGGGAAGCATAACACCCTCAAGTTCATTATGAATACCAGAAACGACTACAATACCTTATAGCACAAATGCAACATTCTGTTTTTGCTATAGTATCATAAAAGTAACCCGGTGACTTTAAGGTGCGTAATTGCCCTTTGGTGCGTTTTAGATACCTACTATCAACGCAACACGAATCATCAGGAATTCACCATGACCCCCAAAGATCTTGTCCTCGCACTTTTTTCTGCCGCTTTCCTGGACCATGACCCCGAAGCTGCGCGTCAGATGGTAAGCACCGACTATGTTCAGCACAATCCGCAGGTACCGACCGGGGCCGAAGGACTGATGGGCCTGATCTCGTTGGTCGGTCAGGCTGGTATGACCGCGACCACCCATCGCGTGATCACCGAAGGTGATCTGGTCGTACTGCACAACACCTATGACAATGCCGACGCGTTCGGCGCGTCCTCGCTCGCTGCGTTTGACATCTTTCGCGTAGAAGACGGGAAAGTGGTTGAACATTGGGACAACTTGCAACCTATCCCCGAAACCACCGCGTCAGGGCGCGGCATGACGGATGGTGCGGTTGAGATCACCGATCTCGACAAGACCCAAGAAAACAAAGCCTTGGTTCTGGGTTTTGTACGCGACGTGTTGGGCGGGGCAGCACCAGAGAATGTCTCGAAATACATGGACCCCGAAGTTTACATGCAACACAACCCGTCAATCGAAGACGGCCTGTCGGGATTGATGGCCGCGATCGAAGCATTTGCTGCACAGGGAATGGTAATCACCAAGTTTGAGCCTCAATTCGCCGTGGCCGAGGGCAATTTCGTCTTTGTCGCGACCGATGCTGTCATGGGCGGCGAACCCTGGGCCTTCTTCGATCTGTGGCGCGTGGAAGATGGCAAGATCGTAGAGCACTGGGACGTCGTCTCACCTATCCCGTCCGAAATGGCACATGGGAACGGCAAGTTCTGAGTAAGCTTGACCGCCCCTGAAGCGCCATGAGAAAGCGCCCGTCAAACCTGCGGGCGTTTTCCGCTTTCTTCAATCAGGAAGACCCGCATTCCGCCACCCGGCGCGCCAATTTTCCGAAGCATTTGTCATCGAAAACACAGGCAGTTTGGCTTGTTCGGTAGATGCGGTGATATCGGGCCGAAGCGCATTAAGGTCATTGACCGCAGACTTCGCCGCGGCTGTATCCGGCAGTTGCCCCAACGCGGCAATCAGCATCAAGTGGCTCATGACAAAACCGGACCGAACGGCCAGAGCCTCACGCGCTGCGGCGGCGGCTTCTTCGTACCGGGCAAGCTGGAACAAAGCGCTGCATCGGGCAATATGCGCGGCGTGTCGCATTGGGTCCTTGGGGCTGAGTTCAACGGATTGCGTCGCATGATCCAGTGCCTCGTCCGGTCGATTTAGCATGCACAGGTTGATCGAAGCCAGCATATGAACACTCGCGGCATTCGGATTCTCGGCCAGCGCCTGTTTGAAAGCAGACCGTGCGCGCGGTAAATCCCGCGCCAGCATCGAGATCGAGTGCGCCGCATAGGCCATTGCGATTCCGTCAGCCCGGTCGCTCATCAACACGCGTTCGGCGGCAGCTACGGCGGCCTTGGGGCCTTTGCCCACAGGTTCCAGACCCTGCACAAGGCGCTGGATGTGCAGCCATGCCAACAATCCGGCTGCGGCTGCGTAGTCAGCGTCGCGCTCCAGTGCCAGAGTGGTAAGCCGGATCGCTTCGCGATTGTCTTCATCGGTCAGCAAATGGAAATGCGACAGAGCCTGTAAATACAGCTCATACGCCTCCAGACTTTCGGTTGGCTTGGCGCGCGAGCGGGTGGTTTCAGCGTGACGCAGTGACGGCTCGATTGCTGTCACCACCTCTTGCGTGACCTTGTCCTGAAGATCGAAAATATCGTCCAACACACCATCAAACCGATCTGCCCAAAGGTGGCTGCCGTTTTCCGCATCAATCAACTGCCCGGTAATCCGAACACGTTGGCCCGCCCGACGGACCGACCCTTCCAGCACATAGCGAACGCCCAGGCTACGCCCGACCTCGCGGATATCAGTGCTTTTTCCTTTGAAAATAAAAGATGAATTGCGCGCCACTACCATCAGCCACCGAAACCGCGACAGCTCGGTGATGATGTCCTCGGTCATGCCGTCGGCAAAAAACTCCTGCTCGGGGTCGCCGGACATATTGTCAAAGGGCAGCACGGCGATCCCGGGGCGCGTGTCGGCCGAGGTCGACAGATTGGCCGACGTCCCCTTGGGCCAGCACCAGACACCGATGCGGCGCGTGATGTTTTTCAACTCGGTCTGCTCGCCCCCGTCGAACTGGGCCGCATCACCCCGGTCCAGGCTGTTGTGCGACGTGTCCGAGATCAGGATCTGGTCGGGTTCAGCCAATGCCTCAAGCCGCGCGGCGATGTTGATCCCATCACCGAAGATATCGTCGCCATCCGAGATCACCTCGCCCGTGTGGATACCGATACGCAGCCGAATGGTGTCTGCCTTCGGTGCAGATTGGACCGCAATCGCGCAATCGGCGGCGTCAGATGTCGAGGGGAATTCGGCAATCCACCCGTCCCCCATGCTTTTGATCAGGCGCCCCTTATGCGCCCCAAGCAAGGACTTAAACGTGTCTTCACGAAAGGACCTGAGCGCGGCCAACGTGCCCTGCCGGTCCTGATCCATCAGCGCCGAGTATCCAACGACATCTGCCGCCAGCACCGTCGTAAGTCGTCTTTTCATTGACAGCCCCCCCCAACAAAGGCAACTTACCGCGCGGGAGACCGTCTGTCAGGTTATTTGCGCAGGACATCCGCGAAGTTTGTCCGTAGCCTTGGCACATTTCGCTTTCGTTCCAACCTGATTTCACGCGCGCGGTGTCAACTCCCAGTTTGACAAGCATGCAACTAAAGGTCGGTGCTTCGGTTTCGCTTCCCTTCCCCTTCAAACTCATGTATGCGCGCGAGTATCTGAGACGTTGTGCCCTGACCCTGGCACTCGAATGGAAGATAAATGGGGTCGGCGGCAATGGGGCCGCCATGCAAACCGGAGACCCGCAGGGGCGGGAGTGCTCCGTTCTAGGATACGCATATGTTTGATGTAACAAAGAAATCGATTCAGTGGGGCGAAGAGACGCTGACACTGGAAACCGGCAAGGTTGCCCGTCAGGCGGACGGCACCGTGATTGCCACGCTGGGCGAAACCAGCGTCATGGCCAACGTGACCTTTGCCAAAAGCCAAAAGCCCGGTCAGGATTTTTTCCCGCTGACCGTCCACTATCAAGAGAAATACTATGCTGCCGGTAAAGTTCCGGGTGGCTTTTTCAAGCGCGAGGCGCGCCCGACCGAAAAAGAGACGCTGACCGCGCGTCTGATCGACCGTCCGATCCGCCCGCTGTTCGTCGATGGCTTCAAAAACGAAGTCCTGGTCATGTGCACCGTGCTGAGCCATGATCTGGTCAACGATCCCGACATCGTTGCAATGATTGCTGCGTCGGCTGCTCTGACTATTTCCGGCGCGCCGTTCATGGGTCCGATCGCCGGTGCCCGCGTTGGTTTCGTGGATGGCGAATACGTCCTGAACCCGACCGTAGACGACATGCAGGACCTGCGCCTGAACCCTGAACAGCGTCTGGATCTGGTTGTCGCCGGCACCAAAGATGCCGTGATGATGGTGGAATCGGAAGCTTACGAGCTGTCAGAAGCCGAAATGCTGGGCGCCGTGACCTTCGCGCATGAACAAATTCAGCCGGTTATCGACCTGATCATCAGCTTGGCCGAAGAAGCTGCGAAAGAGCCGTTCGAGTTCGAAGCGCCCGATTACTCGGATCTCTATGCCGCTGTTGCCGCAGCCGGTGAAGAGCAGATGCGCGCCGCCTTCGCGATCACCGACAAGCAAGAGCGCACCACCGCCGTTGCCGCGGCCCGCGAAGCAATCAAAGAAGCGTTGACCGAAGAACAGCTAGAAGACGGCAACCTCGGTTCCGCGATGAAAAAGCTGGAAGCCGGCATCCTGCGAGGCGACGTCGTCAAAGGCGGCAAGCGGATTGACGGTCGCTCGACCACCGACATCCGTTCGATCGTTGCTGAAACTTCGATGCTGCCCCGGACCCATGGTTCCGCCCTGTTCACCCGTGGTGAGACTCAGGCACTGGCCGTAACCACGCTGGGCACCGGTGATGATGAGCAGTTCATCGACGCGCTGCACGGCAACTTCAAATCGAACTTCCTGCTGCACTACAACTTCCCCCCCTATTCGGTTGGTGAAGTTGGCCGCGTGGGTGGCCCCGGACGTCGTGAGATCGGCCACGGCAAGCTGGCATGGCGCGCCCTGCAGGCGGTTCTGCCTGCGGCGACCGACTTCCCCTACACGATCCGTATCGTGTCCGAGATCACCGAATCCAACGGATCGTCCTCGATGGCGTCGGTCTGCGGCGGCTCGCTGTCGATGATGGATGCGGGCGTTCCGCTGAAAGCACCTGTTGCCGGTGTGGCCATGGGTCTGATCCTGGAAGATGACGGCAACTATGCCATCCTGTCCGACATTTTGGGTGACGAAGACCACCTGGGCGACATGGACTTCAAGGTTGCGGGTACCGAAAACGGCATCACCTCGCTGCAGATGGACATCAAGGTTGCGGGCATCACGCCCGAGATCATGGAGAAAGCCCTGGCCCAGGCCAAGGACGGCCGGATGCACATCCTGGGCGAGATGGGCAAAGCCCTGTCCGAGACCAACGAATTCTCGGTCCACGCCCCGCGCATCGAAACCATGAACATCCCGACCGACAAGATCCGCGAAGTGATCGGCTCGGGTGGTAAGGTCATCCGCGAAATCGTCGAGGTTTCGGGCGCCAAGGTCGACATCAACGATGACGGCGTGATCAAGATCGCCTCGCCGGACGGAGAGTCGATCAAGAAGGCTTACGAGATGATCCACTCGATCGTCGCAGAGCCCGAAGAAGGCCAGATCTACACTGGTAAAGTGGTCAAGATCGTCGACTTCGGTGCCTTCGTGAACTTCTTTGGCAAGCGCGACGGTCTGGTCCACGTTTCCCAGATCGAAAACCGCCGCCTGAACCATCCGTCGGATGTTCTGAAGGAAGGTCAGGAAGTGAAGGTCAAACTGCTGGGCTTTGATGATCGCGGCAAGGTTCGCCTGTCGATGAAAGTGGTCGATCAGGAAACCGGCGAAGAGATTGTTCCCGAGAAGAAAGAAAAGAAAGAAGACGCCGAATAATCAGCGCCTCTTTTCGAATTACCAAAGACCCCGGTTCTGGCCGGGGTCTTTTTTTTCGTGACCCTACAAGTCCTTGGCAAAGTAATGCAGATGCGGCCGCAACATCGGTTGGTCCCTGTAGGTTGTTGTCTCAATCGGTGTGTCCAGTTCCACAAACCCAAGCTTCGGATACAGGCTGCGCATCTCAACATTCGGGGTCAACGTATCGGCCACCAGCCGTTTCAACCCCATCTGTCTTGCGGCATTCTCTCGCGCCACGATCAACGCGCGCCCGGTTCCGGTGCCACGGGCACTTTCGGTGACAAAAACGCGCTTTAACTCACCGGTCTCTTGATCCAGACGCTTCAGCATCCCGCACCCCACAATCGCGGACTTCCCATCCCGCGCCACGACCAGGCAACCATTGGGTGGCAGGTAATCCTCGGGGCGCGCCCAGAATTCGGCTAAGGCGCTTTCCGGGGCGGATGGATCAATCTCGAACCCCATGGCGCCCATGCGCTCGACGATCAGGTCGTAATATTGCGACAGGATGCCATTCAGCTGATCCTTAGGCGGCAGCGCGGCACAGTGTTCAATTTCAATCATCGGGTCACAGCTCACGGATCAGTTGACCCTGCTGCGGGTGTGAGCACAAGCCATTATTCAATGCGCCACCCCGGACGGTCCGTGTTTCATCACATGCCATTGCCCATAGCTGTCGTTCAGATCCAGCTTGATCGCCGCGTTTGCCGTGGTCGAGGCGCTGCCGATCTCGGCCAGTGTGAATTCGATCCCGCCGGGAATGTCGATCCGAACGCGATGCTCGCCGCCGCCATGCGGGGCCTGAATTGGACGCCCCGTAGATTGCAGCACATCGCCCACTGTGACCTTGGCTTTACGCCCTTCTATGTCGATGTCGAAATCAATTGGCAGATACAGGGTCTCGTGTACGGTTTTGCACATGGCACGGAAGACGAACCAATGGGTAGCCATTTCATCCGTTTCCTCACCGTGAAAGACCTTTTCCAACGCATCGCGCTGCGCATCCGAGGCGCTGGGGTCAATGATCACCTGCATCTCTCCGCCACCTTCGAAAATCGGACCGGGCCACGCGTAGATCAGGGCCGCTTTGGTGCCTGCCAGATCAGTGTCGCCGAAATGCCCCTTGGAGACCTCCAGCACTTCGAAACCCCTGCAATTGCCATTGGTGGGTAATTCTTCGAACTGACAGGGGCAGGCGTAGCCGCAGTTGCAATTCCCGAAGGCTTCGCCCTCAACGTACCAATCTGTGAATGCCATCGTAACTCTCCTGATGTGAAAGCCCGATACCTGTCATCACCCGCCCCAATCCCGGCACCATAGCATATTTGCGCCAAATCCCGAACCGCTGCGGAAAATCGAACAGGAAAGACGCGCGAATGTGTCGAACTTCACAGTCAGAAGGCTTTCGGCATGACAATTTGCGCAAGGGTCGAAAGACCCGCGACCGAGCATGCAGGGCCGACGTCGCACAACCAATAAGTGTGTGCGAAGGAATGGGCCATGACATTAAGATCGTTCAGGGAACGAGTCATCCAAACATGTAGTTTCGAGGTGGTGGGAATCGCGTTCGTCTCGCCGGTTTATGCATATATCGCGGGGGCGTCGATGGTGCATGGGTTTGCGCTGATTTCCCTGCTGTCCATCGTCATTTTGATCTGGTCGCCCATTTTCAACACGTCGTTCGACTGGATAGAGCGGCACCGAACCCGCCGCCTGGCAAGCGCCCGCCCCCACCGGTTGCGGATCGTCCACGCGGTGCTGCATGAGGTCACCGCGATTATTATTACATGCCCGTTGCTGATGTATTTTGGCGGCCATTCCCTGCAGGCCGCACTGGCTTTCAATCTTGGTCTGACGATCACCTATTCGATCTACACCTATGTTTTTCATATCATTTATGACCGGTTACGCCCCGTAAGACCTGTCTCTGCGGTCGAGGGCACACCGCAATGCGATCCCGGCGCGGCGGTCTGCAATAACATCTGAACAAACCCGCGCTGCTTGTTCGATCACTCCACCCCAATAAGCTGTGAATCGAAGTGAAGCTCGCCTGTCTTTCATTTGCGGCGAGTTTGTCCACATGTGGGTTCATAACCATTTGGAACAAAGGACATGGACATGGTTAAGCGAATTATTCTCGCCTCGGCGGTGCTGGGCCTCAGCGCGTCAGCACCGGTTGCGCAAAGCCTCACAGATGACCTCTACGTCCACGGATTTGCTGGCTACAGCAATTTGCAGGACAGCGATTTCACCGGCACCGTCAATGGTGGCCCGGAGTCCGTCGATACCGATTTTGACGGTGGGTTTGGACTGGGTATTGCCATCGGCAAAGAAATCCCACAGTGGAGCAATGACAGCATCGCCACTCGGGTCGAACTTGAACTTTCTTTTCGAGACAATGACGTAGACGGAGTGAATTTTTCTGGCAACGGGCCCGCAAGCGAAGTCAACGTTTCGGGTGATGTGACCCAGACTTCCTTGTTTGCCAATGTTCTGGTCGACTTCAAAACCGCCAGCGCGCTCACGCCCTATGTCGGCTTGGGTCTGGGTGTCGCCTACACCGATCTGGATTTCTCATACGGACCGGGTGTGGAGTTGGATGACAGTGACACCAACTTTGCCGCTCAGATCATCGCAGGCGTTGCCTATGATGTCAGCGAAAACACGGCCCTGACACTGGATACGCGCTATTCGCGCGCCTTCGACGTTTCCTCGGACCGTCTGGCCCCGAACGGCGCGTTGACCGGCACCGTCGAAGATGACATCGACGCGTTCAGCATCAATTTCGGCGTGCGCCAAAGATTTTGATCGAATAGGGGAAGTGTTTCTCTCCGGTTTC
Source organism: Ruegeria sp. F12 (assembly GCF_056533885.1). NCBI lineage: Bacteria > Pseudomonadati > Pseudomonadota > Alphaproteobacteria > Rhodobacterales > Roseobacteraceae > Ruegeria > Ruegeria sp. F12. The sequence goes on from NZ_JBQFOV010000006.1 coordinate 85,578, forward strand.
CCTTCCCCCGCATGTCCGCGTGCTCTATGCACGAGGACATGCGATCTTTCGTCATCCATATGTCCTCTAGTGCCGCGCGGCGACCCAATGCCGAGAAACTTTGCAGCGACCTTCCGAACGCGGAATTATTCGAAGCGGTAAACGGTCGCGACCCGGCGCAGATCGCCGATGTTGCGCTGTTTCCCGGCAATTTGCACCATCCAGAATACCCGTTTAAATTGCGCCCTGCGGAGATCGGGGTGTTCGAAAGCCATCGTCGTCTTTGGCGCAAACTGGTGGACGAAAAGATCGATATGGCCATCATCACCGAAGATGACCTGCGCATTGACCCCATTCGCATGGCCAAAGCGCTAAAGATGTTGGCGGCCTTTGCTACGCCCGAGCACTATATCCGCATTCCCGTAAAACAACGCGAAGTTGCGGCGCAAGTGCTGGCCAAAACCAATGATCAGCGTCTGATCCTGCCAAAGGTGATCGGGTTGCAATGTGTGTGCCAGCTTGTCGGGCGCCGCGCGGCAGAACGGCTTTTGGCCGCAACTGACAAGATCGACCGCCCTGTGGATACGTTCCTGCAAATGCACTGGCTAACCGGCCAACCAATCCTGTCGCTTCAGGGCAGTGGCAATCAGGAAGTGGCTGGCGAAATCGGTGGGTCCACAATCCAGACTCGTCCTCCGCTGAGCGACAAACTGACCCGCGAGTTCAAGCGCGCAGCTTATCGCGCCTATCTGCACAGCCATCCGCAAAAGCCGGCTTGCTGAACGAAAAAGCGGGGCCTGATGCCCCGCTTTGTTGTTTCTTAGCTCGGCGCTTTGGTTTTGCGCAGATAAGGGAAGATCGTTTCGAACTCGCCAAATTTCTCCTTGGCCTCCTCGTTCGACACCGCAGGCGGGATGATCACGTCTTCACCGGGCACCCAGTTGGCCGGCGTTGCGACGCCCTTGCTGCTCATTTGCAGACCGTCCAGCGCGCGTAGGATTTCCGCAAAATTGCGACCCACGGTCATCGGATAGGTCATCGACAGCTTCAACTGCTTGTCCGGGCCGATGATGAACACAGAACGCACGGTGGCACTGTCCGCCGGGGTGCGGCCATCGGGCAGATAAGCTTCGGCAGGCAACATGTCGAAGGCTTTCGAGACCGCAAGTCCGTCGTCGGCAATGATCGGGAAACCGGGATTGGCATTGCCATAGGCCTCGATGTCTTTCTTCCACTTCTTGTGGTCTTCCACACCATCGACCGACACGCCCAAAACCTTGGTGTTGCGTGCCGCCCATTCGTCATTCAGTTGCGCCACGGCAGAAAACTCGGTGGTGCAGACAGGAGTGAAGTCCTTGGGGTGCGAGAACAGAATAGCCCAGCTGTCACCGATCCAGTCGTGGAACTGAATGGTGCCCTGATCCGTTTCTGCGGTGAAATTTGGGACGGTGTCGTTGATGCGCAAGCCCATAATGCGTCTCCTTCTCCTGTTGGTCAGCCTGGCAGGCTGATGCGAATTTAATCACTTTGTGTGTAAGTTAAACCGTTCTTTGAGGGATCGCTCAAAATTCACGTATCACGATATTATCCTGAAATTCAGGAATTCGCCCCAACAAAAACGCGGCGCGCCTGTCTCAAGCCTCGGCCTGCGCGGCCTCATAAGCCAGCATGGCGCGCTTGACGGGCAGGCCCCAATGATAGCCCCCTAGCCCGCCAGACTTGCGCAACGCCCGGTGGCATGGGATCAACCAACTGACCGGGTTGCGCCCAACGGCCGTACCCACGGCCCGCACCGCCTGCGGGGACCCCACCCGCTGCGCGATCTCGGAATAGGTCGTGACTTGCCCCGAAGGAATGTGCATCAGCGCCTCCCACACTTTGATCTGCAGCGGGGAACCGATCAGGTGCAGCGGGGTTTCAGACCGGGTCGCGCCAAACGACGCCTCGACCCATGGGCGCAGCTTTTCGGCGTTCTCGATGTAGCTGGCTTTGGGCCAACGCGAGGTCATATCCTCCATTGCCGCCGCTTCGCCGGTTTCTGCGCCAAAGGCCATACCGCAAATCCCTTTGTCGGTGCCCATCACCAACGTCGGGCCGAAGGGGCAATCGAACCAGCCCCAGTAAATCGTCAGGCCCGCGCCTTTGCGGGCGTATTCGCCGGGGCTCATGGATTCCCATTTCAGGAACAGGTCATGCAGACGGCCGCTTCCGGACAGCCCCACGTTATGCGCGGTCTCCAGCGTGGTGAACCGCTCGTGCAGCAAGGCCTTGGCGTGGCCCAGCGTCAGATATTGCTGATAGCGTTTCGGCGATACCCCGGTCCAGCGTGAGAACAGGCGTTGAAAATGCGCGGGGCTCATGTCCATCTGGCGGGCCAGTTCGTCCAGCGACAGGGATTCGCCGCCCTGATCAATCAGCTCGATCGCGCGGCGCATGACGTTGTAGTGGTATCCGCTTTCGGGGGTCTGGACGTTCATAACTCACCTCATCTGCTACCCCGGACCATATCCCGCGCGCCACGCCACCGCGACCCGAAACATGCGCATTGGTTTTGGGCTTGTGTCATGCGCCTGCGGGCGGCATTAAGGCCCGGATGGCAAAGCAACTCGATTACCACACGATCCGCGAGATCTTTACGCGTTTTCAGGACGCCGACCCTGAACCCAAGGGCGAGCTGGATCATGTGAACGTCTATACTCTGGTCGTGGCCGTGGCGCTATCGGCGCAGGCCACCGATGCGGGCGTTAACAAAGCCACGCGCGAGCTGTTCAAAATCGCCGACACACCGCAAAAGATGCTGGATTTGGGCGAAGAGGGCCTGACCGAGCATATCAAGACCATTGGCCTGTTCCGCCAGAAGGCCAAGAACGTCATCAAACTCAGCCGCATTCTGGTCGAAGACTATGGCGGCGAAGTGCCCAATTCCCGTGCCGCGCTACAATCGCTGCCCGGTGTCGGGCGCAAGACGGCCAATGTGGTTCTGAACATGTGGTGGCGGCAACCGGCGCAGGCGGTCGACACCCATATCTTCCGCGTCGGCAACCGCACCGGCATTTGTCCCGGCAAAACCGTAGATGCCGTCGAGCGCGCCATCGAAGACAATATTCCCGCCGATTTCCAACTGCACGCGCATCACTGGCTGATCCTGCATGGTCGCTATCACTGCAAGGCGCGCAAACCCCAATGCGGAACCTGTATCATCCGCGATCTCTGTCAATTCGAGGACAAGACCCTATGAAAACCTACCAGCTCACCGGTATTGGAAATGCCGTTGTGGACGTGATCTCTCAGGCCGATGACAGCTTTCTGGAACTGATGGGCATCGAAAAAGGTATCATGCAACTGATCGAGCAGGAGCGCGGCGAAGTGCTGTATGCCTCGATGGAGGGGCGCGTGCAGACGCCCGGGGGCTCGGTCGCGAATACCATCGCGGGTGCCGGGGCACTGGGACTGGATGCGGCATTCATTGGCCGGGTGCATGACGACGCGCTGGGGCGGTTCTATGCGGATGCGATGAACGAGGACGGCGTCGATTTCGTCAACCCGCCGGTGCCGGGTGGCGAGCTGCCGACCTCACGCTCGATGATCTTTGTCTCGCCCGACGGCGAACGGTCAATGAACACCTATCTGGGCATTTCCTCGGAACTGTCATCACAGGACGTGTCCGAGGATGTGTCAGGCAACAGCCAAATCATGTTCCTTGAGGGGTATCTGTTCGACAAGGAAAAGGGCAAAGCCGCGTTTCTTGAGGCCGCGCGCACCTGTCACAAGGGCGGCGGCAAGGCGGGGATCGCCATTTCCGACCCGTTCTGCGTGGAACGTCACCGGGTCGATTTCCTGCTGCTGATCGAGAACGAGCTGGATTTCGTGATCGGCAACGAGGCCGAGATCAAATCGCTGTTCGAAACCGATGATCTCGAGGATGCTCTGGCCAAAACCGCCGCGATTTGCCCTCTGGTCGTATGCACCCGGTCGGGTGATGGCGTCTCGGTTTTGTTCGATGGTCAGCGGGTGGACGTGCCGGTGGAAAAGGTTGTGCCCGTGGACGCCACCGGCGCGGGCGATCAATTCGCCGCTGGGTTCCTGTTCGGTATGGCCACAGGGCGCGATTACGAGACCTGCGCCAAGATCGGAAATGTCTGCGCCCGCGAAGTGATCAGCCATATCGGCCCAAGGCCAGAAGCGAATATGCAGGAATTGCTGCGCGCCGAAGGCTTGCTGTAAGTCGCTGAGTAGCGCCGAGGGCGCCCAGATGACCTTGGCGCAGCTTTTTTACGACCCCGCCGCCGCGTCGTTCAGTGCCCAGTCATAACTATAGGCACTGACACGGGACACATCTTGCAGCCGCGCTTCCAGATCGGGGTCGGCGACCGTTCGGACATAGGTTAGAACCGCCTGTTCGTTCGGTCCGAAATCCTCTCGGAACCAGATGAAGATCTTGGACAGGATCGGCCCGCCATTGTCATTGAACCGCACGCCACGCGGGTCGTTGATATAAGCGTGTTCGGCGGCGGCAAAGTCACGCTCCAGCGTCTCGGCCTGCCAGGCGCGGTCCATGAGGTTGGGGCAGCCCACAGCGGCACAGTTCAGGGCATAGTGAATGCGCGGCTCGTTGAATTCAGGGCGGATGATGCGGTGTTCGATCTCGTTCAGGGTTAAGCTCTGCCCGGCGACCGTCACTATGGGCCGGTTCCACGGCCCGATTGACAGCGGCCCGTCCTTGATGTCGCGGATCGAGGCGACGGGGTAGTTCTCAAGGATCACATCCACCGTCACCGCGTTATACATGTTGATCCAATAGGCCAGCTGTTGATCACGGGTCAGCGCCGCAGGGTCAACTGCTTGCAAATCTTCGATATACCCGTCCAAACGTGCCTTGTCGTCGGCCGAGACCTGCCCGTAAGCCATCCGGTTCACCCCCTGCGCATCAGGCGCGACATAGCGGTTCAGAAAGGTGGTCCAGTCGCGGTGATCAACACGCTCTCCGGGCGGTTGGGCGACGCGGGTCAGGGCGCTGTTCGCCAAAGGTTCGGGCGCGGGAAGGGCCAGTCGTTCGACACTGGCACAAGCCGCAAGCAGGGGCAGCAACAGCAGGATCAGCAGACGTCTCATGAGGCATCCTTTCGGGACTGGCGCAGGGCGCGCATCTGCCCTTTCAGCCGTTTCATCGGAGCAAGCGCCGGATCGCTCAGTTCGGGCAGGTCCGGGCCATTGGACAGACGCGGAACGGCAGCGTTCCACCAGCTTGGACCGGTCGGCCCGTCAATCCGGTCAGGGCTGGTCAGATGCATGTCGCGCTGCGCGTTATGGACACACATCGAAAGCGGCCCGTTCGCCGTAGCCACCATGAACACGCACGAGGCGCAGCGGTCTTCGTCCAACTGATCTGCCGCCATGAAATTGTGAATAAACACCGCTTGCCGCCGCACCGGGCCACGCAGCACGCCAGTACCCAGACGAGCGACGCTCAGCCCAAGTTGCCCCAATGCGCGCAGGGCCAGCAGCGGATGTCGTCGGATCATGCGCCCAACCTTGGGGCGAATACGGATATGGGCGTCCTGATTGTCGTCCACCCCTTCCAGCGCTGTCATCACCCGATGCACCAAGCTTTGGTTAGACAATAGCGAGACCGCGCGCCCTCCGGCCGTCAGGACGCTGGCGTAACGGTTGCATTTGGAATGGCCCACAGCCGCCGTGCCGAAATGCAGCGGCGTCCCATAGCCTTCCTCGACCGCGCGCGCGACACTGTCCTGCGTGATCATCTCGGGCCGTTCGCGCAACACGCCGCGCCCGGTATCGGCCTGCATCTGGAACGAGACAAACGCCACCTCGGGTCGATCCCGCAGATACCGCGCCAGCATGGGCAGTTCGTCGAAATTGCCGGCAAACACCGTGGTGTTGAACAGAATACGCAGCCCCAATCCCCGCGCCCGGCGGATATAGGCGCGGCGGACGGTGTTCAGCTCTTCTTCCGAGGTGAACCCCTTACGCTCTTGCGTCATGTCCACATGAAAGGCCACGTCGTTCAGCCCCGCCGCTGCCAACCGCATCAACTTGGCGCGGCTGGCGCGAATCCCGTTTGTCATCAGACAGGACCGCATACCCAAACGGCGGATTTCCCGGCACAGCGCCTCAAGATCCTCGATCTTGCGCAGGGTCGGATCACCGCCAGTCAACTGCACCGAGACACCGGTGCCGTAGTGGCTTTGAATTGTCTTCAACCGAGCAAACAGAACCGACAGAGGAGGGTCATAGGTAATCTCGGCCCGGTCCGAGAGGTAACACAGCGTGCAATCCAGATTGCACCTTTGCGTGACCTCCAGCGCAACGCAAGCGATGGGATAGAACCGCCCCGCCGTTTGCCCGGCATGGTATTCGCCACAGCCTTGCAAACCCTCGCGCAGAGGCGCGCGGCGGTCAGAACCGATGAACTTGCGACCTGCAGGGACGATGGCGGGGGGGCTGTGCGCGGTATCTCTCATGCGGACCAAGCTAGAGATGCCGTGTGGCCCGAACTATGCCCCCTCACGGCAAGTTGTCGCAGGGTGAGGGGATACAAGATGCGCCCAAGTTTCGCCCCTATACGGTTCTATCAAAATCAGATTGAAACAAGGAATTTCAAGGAAAGATGACAAAGCGAGTTGCCGTATTGGTCGATGGCGACAACCTCAGCGCCGATCACAGTGACGCCATCCGAAAGATCGGGCTTCAGGCTGGCCGAGTCGACGTGGCAAGGGTTTACATGAATGCAAGGCGCAGCTCGTCCTGGCACGAGGCCAGCGCCTATCACCCGGTACACAGCGGCAGTGGTAAGAACGCAACCGACCTGTTACTGGCCATCGACGCAATGGATCTGGCGCTTCGACAGGATATGGACGTCATCGTCATCGCCAGCTCTGACGGAGATTTCGTTCACCTGCACCGCAAATTGCGCGAGCTTGGCGTGACCACAATCGGTACAGGTGAGGCTAAAACCCCTAAAAGCACCCGCGCCTCCTCTGGTCAGTTCTTCGAATTGAAACCCCTGGAACCTGAAACACCTCCAGCCCCGCCCGACGAAGATATGGATTGCCAAATTCGCGGGATCATCGCTGCAAACAGCAAGAATGGGATAGGCATACGCCTGACCATTCTGGGGGTTAAAATGCACCGGCAACATGGGGTCCAAATTAGTACCCACCCCGAGAAAACCTGGCGCCGTTACCTGCAATCGAAACCTGACCTTTACGATCTGGACCCGGCCGGTCAGAACGCGCATGTGCGCTTTAAACCGCACGGGTTTGCCGAATAGTTTTAGCTCAGATAATCCGCAAATGCGTCTATCACCTGCTCATAGACATCGCGCTTGAAGGGTACGATTTCTTCAACCAAGCGTGAGGGCTCCTGCCATTTCCAGCGGGTGAACTCGGGATGATCGGTGTCGATATTGATCTGATCGTCACGGCCCGTGAAACGCAGCAGGAACCATTTCTGCTCTTGCCCGCGATAGCGGCCTTTCCAAATCTTGGGCACGATGTCATGAGGCAGATCGTAGGGCAGCCAGCCGGGAGTTTCGGCCACGACCTCGACCAGATCAGCGGTCACACCCGTCTCTTCCCACAGCTCTCGCAGGGCCGCATCGCGCGGGTCTTCGCCTTTGTCTACCCCACCCTGCGGCATCTGCCAGGCATCGGCGTGGCGGTCATTGCGCTGGCCGACAAAGATATGACCTTGAGCGTTCATCAGCATTAGCCCGACGCAGGGCCGATAGGGCAGTTTGGCGATTTCATCGGGGGTCATGCGCGGCCTCTTTTTCCTGTCACGCCTTGTCTGTATCAAGTGCTGTCAGGACAGCAAAGACCGTGACGCAAGGTTTCGCGTGACAATGTTGACGCAAACGTCAATCTAACGACAAAGAATTCGGGAGGGAGAGTTACCATGACTGCGTACCCAAACATGCTGGCCCCGCTGGATCTGGGCTTTACCACTCTGAAAAACCGGGTCCTGATGGGCTCGATGCATACCGGTCTGGAAGAGACCGGCGACTGGAACCGCGTGGCAGAATTCTATGCTGACCGTGCCCGCGGCGAAGTAGGGCTGATGGTGACGGGCGGGATTGGCCCGAACCTCGAAGGCTCGGTCTTGCCCGGCGCGTCGATGATGACCACCGAGAAGGACGTCGAAAACCACTCCATCGTGACCCAGCGTGTGCATGAGGCAGGCGGCAAGATCGCCATGCAGATCCTGCATGCGGGTCGCTATGCCTATGGCCCCAAATGCGTGGCGCCCAGCCCGGTGAAATCACCCATCTCGCCCTTCCCGCCCAATGAGCTGGACGAAGACGGGATCGAGAAACAGATCAGCGACATCGTCAACGCCGCCAAGCTGGCCCAAAAGGCGGGCTATGACGGGGTCGAAATCATGGGATCGGAAGGCTATTTCATTAACCAGTTCCTCGTGACCCACACCAACAAGCGCGAAGATCGCTGGGGCGGCTCGTATGAGAACCGGATGCGCCTGCCGATTGAAATCGTGCGCCGCACGCGCGAGGCCGTGGGCCGTGATTTCATTATCATCTACCGCCTGTCGATGATCGACCTTGTGCCCAATGGCTCCACCCATGATGAGGTTGTCGAACTGGCGAAACGGGTTGAACAAGCGGGAGCCACGATCATCAACACCGGCATCGGCTGGCATGAGGCGCGGATTCCGACCATCGCCACATCCGTGCCGCGCGCAGCTTTTGCGTGGGTTACTAAAAAGCTGATGGGCAAGGTGAGCATTCCGGTGATTACCTCGAACCGGATCAACACGCCCGAAGTCGCCGAAGAGGTTCTGTCCACCGGCTGCGCCGACATGGTGTCACTGGCGCGCCCGATGCTGGCGGATGCGGATTTCGTCGCCAAGGCGATGGACGGCAAATCGGCACAGATCGCGCCCTGTATTGCCTGTAACCAAGCCTGTCTGGACCACACATTCGGCGGCAAGCTGACCTCGTGTCTGGTGAACCCGCGCGCCTGCCACGAGACCGAGTTGGTGATTGGCAAGGCCGACACACCAAAAACCGTGGCCATCGTTGGCGCGGGCCCTGCGGGTCTGTCCACTGCCATGACCGCCGCCCAGCGCGGCCATGACGTGACTCTATTTGACCGCGCATCTGAGATCGGTGGCCAGCTGAACATGGCCAAACAGGTGCCCGGCAAGGAAGAGTTCTGGGGGCTGGTCGACTGGTTCCGCACCGTGATAGCCGATCTGGGCGTGAAGGTTGAACTGAACCGCGAGGTAACGGCTGACGACCTGACCGGCTTTGACGAGGTGGTCATTGCCACAGGCGTCACCCCGCGCGATCCGCAGATTCCGGGGCAGGATCGGGAAAATGTCATCGACTATATCGACGTGCTGCGCCACAAGGCCGAGGTCGGCAAATCCGTCGCCGTGATTGGCGCGGGTGGTATCGGGTTCGACGTGTCCGAATTCCTGCTGGAGGACGGCCACAGCATTACCACTGACCTGCCTGCATGGATGAAGGAATGGGGCGTCACCGACCCGGCCGAGCATCGCTCGGGCCTTGCCCCCGAGGGCCCCCAACCGGCGGCACCCGCGCGCGACGTTACGCTGTTGCAGCGCAAGAAACAGGCGCATGGCAAGGGTCTGGGTAAAACAACAGGCTGGATTCACCGCGCTACGCTGAAGATGAAAGACGTCAATTTCGTCGGCGGTGTGAACTATGAACGCATCGACGATGACGGCCTACATGTCAGCTTTGGCGAAGAGCGCGCCGACCCAACCGTGATTGCGGCGGACACGATTGTTCTATGCTCGGGTCAGGTTTCCGAACGCAGCCTCGCGGATGCGCTGATCGAACGCGGTATAACTCCGCACGTGATCGGCGGGGCGGATGTGGCGGCAGAGTTGGACGCCAAACGCGCAATTAATCAAGGCACGCGTCTGGCGGCGACTTTTTGAGGCATCGGGCCCGGTTCGCGCCGGGCCTGCTCTACAACGAAAAAATGGCTTTGGTGACACGTTCAACGGTCACAAATTTGCCATCCTCAGATTAACATATGTGTAATGCTGCCGGTAAAACCCCATAGTTTTCGGGTTTGTGGCAAATTTAGAAACCACCGTTTCCACGTTTCCTATCCGCAAACGATCCAGATTAAATCCCTGATATTATCCCATGTCTGCCCAGTTTCCGCCCAGATTGAGCGCCAAGGTCAGTCAACGAACCAAGACTTGGGGTACGAGTATGGACAGACTGACCGAAATGGAAGCCTTTGCCAATGTGGTGGACCAAGGTGGCTTCACAGATGCGGCCAAGAAAATGGGCATCTCCAAATCGGCCGTGTCCAAGCACGTCTCGAGCCTCGAGGCGCGTCTGGGCGCCCGTCTTTTGAACCGCACAACGCGACGCGTGTCGCCTACGGAAATCGGTTTGGCCTATTATGACCGAGCGCGCCGTGTGCTGAATGACGCAGGCGAGGCTGATGCGCTGGTGACGTCGATGCAATCCGCGCCTTCGGGCCTGTTGCGCATCAGTGTGGCCACGGATTTTGGCGTGAATCATCTGTCTCCGGTCCTGTCAGAATTCCTGTCAGCCTATCCCGATATCACCGTGAACATGGTGCTGAACAACCGGTATGTTGAGCTGATCTCGGAAGGGTTCGACGTGGCCGTGCGTATTGGTGAGTTGGAAGACAGCACCCTGCGCGCCCGCAAACTGACCGAAACCGTGAAACGGATGGTCGCGGCCCCCAGTTACATTGACAAATATGGCCGCCCCCAAAAGATCGACGATCTGAACGAGCACAAGCTGCTGCATTACTCCAGCCAATCTTCCGGCAACGTGTGGAAACTGACCGCGCCATCGGGCGAAAAGCGTCAGGTCCGTACCGCCGGCTGGCTGAGCGTGAATGACGGGCAGTCCCTGCTGAACGCAGCGATCTCGGGCCTTGGGATCGCGCATCTGCCCAGCTATCTGTACGCTGACGCGCTGAAGAGCGGCAAGGTTCTGGATGCGATGCCGTCGCTGCCTGATGAGTTGCAGGGCGTCTATGCAGTGTACCCTCCGGGCCGTTTCACACAGCCCAAGGTGCGCGCATTCATTGATTTTCTGGTCGAGTCCTTCAACGACAAGGGCCCGATGGATTGGTAATTTCTCCCCGGTGAAGACTGAACGGCCCGCACACAATTGTGCGGGTCTTTTTTTATTCCATGAAGACCGACAGCCCCATGCCCTTGGCAACGGTGCGCAGGGATTGGATCAGGATGTTTTGTCCGGGCAGGGCGGCTTCCCCGCGCCGCGACAACAGCGCGATATCGCGGTTGGCGTTGGGGATCGTCAAAGGGCGCAGACGCACCTCGTCTCGGTAAATACCCTGCCGCCTTGCATAGAGATCGGGCAAAACCGCAGCCCCCACCCCCGAGGCTGCCATTAGCACGATAGAATCCAGTGTCGTGCCCTCGTATTCATCGGATACCACGCCTCCGCATTCCGCCGCCAGCGCATAGACGATCCGGGACAGACGGTGGCTTTGGTCCAAAGTCAGGATCAGACGGTCGCGCAAATCCTCGGCTGTGACCCCGTGCAGATCGCGCGCCAGTACGTCGTCCACGGCCACCCCAATCCAGAGCGTTTCGTTGAACAGGCGTTGTTGCAGCGTATTGGGGTGATCTTCGGGGGTTGAAATGATCATGTCGAACCGGCCGGATTTCAATCCCTGCTCAAGGTCTCGGGTGTTTTCTTCGCGCACGACCATGCGCAATCCAGGCCGTTCCTGGTGCACATGCTTGATGACTTGCGGCAACAGGTAGGGCCCAATCGACGGCAACACGCCCAAACGCAAACGCCCGCCGACAGGGGTGTCGCTGGTCATCGCATGACGCAGGTCCTGCACCTCGGCCAGGATTTTCTGAGCGCGGGCAATGAACTCCTCGCCCCGCGCTGTAACCTGTACCCCGCCCCGGTCCCGTTCAAAGATACGCAAGCCAAGCTCTTGTTCTACCGTCGCAATTTGCGTCGAGAGGCTGGGTTGACTGACATTGAGAACGTCAGCAGCCAGCCCGAACCTGCCCAAGCGACTGACCGTGACGATATATTCCAGCTGGCGCAGGGTGGGTCGCATTTCATAGTTCCAAACTATTCAGTTGTTAGAAAGATAATATTGGGCTGATTCAATTCTGCAAGGCACTAGGCCCCGGACCGCCGGAAAAGGAGCCGTAAATGCCCAGCGTACTAGAAACTCTGTCCAGCAATCTGCTGGTGCCCACCATTTTGTTTTTTGCCTTGGGGCTGGTGGCCGCGTTTGTGCGCAGTGATCTGTCCATCCCGGCGGGCGCGGCCAAGTTCATGTCGCTCTACCTGCTTCTTGCCATCGGGTTCAAAGGCGGAAGCAACCTAGCCGAGCACGGCATCCACATGGACCTGTTCCTGACGCTTCTGGGCGGGGTGGCGCTGTCCTTTGCCATCCCCTTCGTCGCTTTCGGGCTGTTGCGAGTGATGACACGGTTGGACAGCCTGAACGCAGCCGCGGTTGCAGGGCATTACGGCTCGATCTCGATCGTGACCTTCGTAACCGCGACCAGCCTGTTGGACCTTGTCGGGTTAAGTCATGACGGGTTCATGGTCGCCGTCGCCGCCGCGATGGAGGTTCCGGCCATCCTGTCCGCCCTTTGGCTGGCACACCGGTCCAATGGCAATGGCGTAAAGGATGACGGGTTGTGGCGTGACCTACTGGCCAACGGCTCCATCGTTCTGCTGACCGGAGCGTTCCTGATCGGGGCTATCACCGGCGGTCAGGGGATGCAGATGATTGCGCCCTTCATCGTGACGCCATTTACCGGGATTTTGTGCCTGTTCCTGCTTGATATGGGTCTGTCGGCGGGGCGCAGCCTGCTGAGCAATCGCGACAAGCTGTCGGTCGGCCTGTTCGCCTTTGGGGTCCTGATGCCCCTGATCGGCGCGATGATGGCCTGGGCCGTGGGCGCGCTGATCGGTCTGTCCGAAGGCAGCCTGTTCCTGCTGATGGTTCTGTCCGCCTCGGCCTCATATATAGCGGTGCCTGCGGCCATGAAAATCGCCCTGCCCAAGGCGGAATCCGGGATTTACCTGACCCTGTCTCTGGGCGTGTCCTTCCCGTTCAACATCACCGTTGGCCTGCCGCTTTATCTTTGGTGGGTGATGTAGGCAGGTCAGTTCACCAGCAGAACCGCCTCAACCCGGCGGTTCTGGTCGCGGCCCTCGGGCGTGGCATTTGAGGTCATGGGGGCCAGATAGCCAATGCCGCGCGCCTCAAGACGGTTTCCGGCAACGCCGTGCTGTTCGATCAACCGCACGCGCACAGCCTGCGCACGCCCCGTACTGACCGAAATGTTCGCCTCGAGCGTACCCGTATCGTCGGTATTGCCCACCAGCGCCAATCGGACGTTGGGATTGTCGGCCATATAGGACGCGATCAGCGCCAGCGAAGGAAACGGGCCTTCGCCCAGCGTGATCTCACCGGTTCTGAAATGCAGGTCTTCAAGGATAACGTGGCCATTCTGTTCCAGTGCGTCCAGTAGCCCGTCTGTCTGCTTCACCGTTTCCTCAACGACCAGAGGCGGCGGTTCGGGCGCGTCCACGGGCGTGACACGGATCATCTGCACATATCCGTCGGGCGGATTGCGGCTGACCAGCAGGCTCAGCGCCTCATCCCCACGGGTGGCCGAGAGAAAGCGATAGTCCTGAATGGCCACGTACATATCCGGGGTGGGCACGACCTCGGTTCCAAAACGGAAGTCGAAACCGCCGCAGGTGATCGCCTCGCATTCGAAGATGATGTCAAAGCCCTGATCCATGATCTGTTGACGCAGTGGGGCCAATAGCTGCAACGTGGTGCTGGACCCTGATTGCAGGCGCCATGTCAGGCGCTCGACGCGGCCCTCGACTGTGAGGGCAGGGACTTTGCCAGTCGCGAATCCGCCGGTGGGCAAGTCATAGCTGTCCAGCGGACTGACTCGTTCGCTGACCAGTCGCGAACCCGACGGCAAGGCCACATCCTGCGCCAACGCAGAACCAGCCAGACATAGCGATATCAGGCCCGCGCGCAGGATCATCGGGCCTGCGCGAAATAGGCGTCGTTTGGCACCATCGCCGTGGCGCTGGCGACCCGGTTCGACATGTTGAAAAAGCCGGCCACATTGACAATGTCCCAGATATCACGGTCGCTGAAACCCGCATCACGCAGGTTTTGGCGGTCCGGTTCTTCAATCTCAGCGCTGGCATGGGTCATCTTGGCCGCGAAATCCAGCATCGCCCGCTGCCGCGCATCCAGTGGGGCGACGCGATAGTTCATCGCCAACATCTCACCCAGTTGGGGATCACCCGACATCTGCCGCACGGCTGCCCCATGCGCCACAAGGCAATAAAAGCACTTGTTGATGGCCGAGACGACAACCGCGATCATCTCACGTTCCAGCTTGGTGATGCCGCTCTCGGCCAGCATCAGATCGTTGTACATGGTGGTAAAGGCGTTCAGCTTGTCGATGTCAAAGGCATAGGCCCGCAACACATTGGGCACAAAGCCCAGCTTCTCCACACAGATATCGAAATACCGCTGGGTTTCCGCTGGTAGGGGATCGACCATCGGCAGGTTCAATGCAGTCGGCAGAGAGGGATCGGTCACGTCAGGTTTTTCTCCTTAGATAAGCTGACGGTAATGGTATTCTCCGGCGATCTCCATCCCCAGCGCATGATAGAGACCATTGGCCCCATCATTGACCTTGGTGCAAATCACACTGAGCGTCCGCGCCCCCTGTTCTTGCGCCCAGAAGGCCGCCGCTCGCATCGCCCATTGACCCAGCCCGTGACGGCGGTGTTCCGGCAGGATTTCCAGCGCGTGGACCATGGCGACACCGTCGTGGATAGCGACAAACGCCGTCCCGGCCGGTTTATCCACGCGGCGCATCAGCAGGCCAGTTTTCGGCCCCGACGCGCGTTCCATCACCGCAAGCCGTTCCGGGCCGATGCCGCCTTTGGCCCAGATCTCGACCATGATGGCCAGCGGATCCCAGATGGCAAAGGCAGTCACCCGCGGAACAGGGATGTCGGTCAGATGCGCCACCGGGCAGGTGTAGATGTTGACCGGGTCCAGCACGTCATACCCCCGATCCGAGAGCTGCTGATCCAGCGCCTCGTCCCCCGGTCGCAGGCAAAAGATGCGTTTCTGCCCCATCGCCAGCATCGCGGCTTCGGCAGCGTCGATCTGTGCTTCGGTCGCGGGTCCTCGCGCGCTGGCCGCCGACACGCGTGATCCACCGCCCTGCCCTTGGCGCAATTGGAATGGGCCCTGCTTCGTGTACTGCGCGGCAGGCCATGTGCCATCGACGATGTTGGCCCAATCGGTCAAAGCTCGAACTCTTTCGCCAACCGTGTGACCGCTGCATCAACTTGCGCCCCGTCGGTACCGCGCACCACGATATTCGCGCCAAAGGCCCCGTTGATCTGAAACGGATAGCTGCCAATGGCCAGATCGGGAAAATCCGCAGCCAACGCTGCCAGCGGCCCCGCGATATCGCCCTCGCCCCGATGCACGCGCAGGGTCTGCGACAAAAGCGGGCTGCCGCCGGTCAGGCCGGGCAGCACACTGGCCACCATCGCCTGAAAGACCGAAGGAACCCCGGCCATGACATGCACATTCGCAATCGTGAACCCCGGTGCGGTCGAGACCGGGTTGTCGATCAGCGTGGCCCCATCCGGGATGCGCGCCATGCGCAGGCGGGCCGGGTTCAACTCTAACCCGGAATTCTTGTAGTGCGCTTCAAGCAAAGCGCGCGCGTCGGCACGGATATCAATGGCCGCGTCAAAGGCACGCGCGATGCAATCGGCGGTGATGTCGTCATGGGTCGGCCCGATACCACCGCTGGTGAACACATGGTCATGCGCTTGGGACAGCGCCTTAACGGCGGCTTCAATCGCCGGGGCGTCATCGCTGACGATACGCACCTCTTTCAGGTCGATGCCCTGCTTGGTCAGCTCACCCGCCAGAAAATGCATATTGGCATCGCGCGTGCGGCCCGACAGGATTTCATCTCCGATCACCAGCATTGCAGCGGTTGGATTGGCCATGGCGCATACCCCCTCTTGATCGACCGTTGGGGCAGGTATAGGCCCTAGGCCATGCGATTTGAAACCCCTCTTGTCCCCGCCCACCTGATCCGGCGCTACAAACGCTTTCTGGCCGATTGCACGCTGGAGGACGGGCGCGAGGTAACCGCCCATTGCGCCAATCCCGGCTCAATGATGGGTCTGGCCGAACCAGGCCAGAAAATCTGGTTGGAGCCCAATGACGACCCCAAGAAAAAGCTGAAATATGGCTGGCGGCTGGTCGACCACGAAAATGGGCATTTTACCGGGGTAGACACATCGCTACCAAACAAGGCCCTGCGCGCGGCGTTACTAGGGCGTGAAATCCCGGCGCTGGCCGCCTATGAAACCATCCGGCCCGAGGTCAAGTACGGCGAAAACAGCCGCATCGACTTTTTGCTGACCCAACCCGGCCTGCCCGATGCCTATGTCGAGGTCAAAAGTGTCACCCTGTCCCGCCAACCCGGTCTGGCCGAATTTCCCGACAGCGTGACCGCGCGCGGCACCAAACATCTGGGAGAGCTGGCTGCAACGGCAGCGCAAGGCCACCGGGCGATCATGCTGTATCTGGTGCAACGCACCGACTGCGACCGCTTTGCTCTGGCTGCCGATATCGACCCCGCCTATGCAGCCGCGTTCGAGGCCGCACAAGGGGTCGAGCGGCTGATCTGCGGTACCACGATCACGCCCGAAGGGGTCTGGGTCGACACCGACAAGATCTGGCACGTCGACGGTCGCCCTTAGTCAAGAATTTGGAAGTCGCCCAGATAAGACCCCGTGTCGGGGCTGAACGCCTGATAACCACCGCTTTCTGTCCGGCCCACCGTCGCGCACAGCTTTTCCCCCTGCCGGAACGCGGCCCATTGACTGCATATTGCATCGCCTTCCAGCCACCACGCGCCTGTGTCTTGCCCTAGCCGAGGCACCAGCACCGCGAACTGGCCATCGCGGCCAATCCGCGCCGAGCCCGAGATGTGAAACCGTTCGAATGTGATCCTACGATCCTGCGCCAAAAGCGCGGCCAAATCGGTCGCGGACAGCGTCTGAACCTCTTCCCGACATCCCACAAGGGTCAAAACTGCAAGGATCAGACCCTTTTTCATATTCACCATCCTTTACGCGCCACACATGTCTGTACCGGCTTTCTGCACTTGCGCAGATCACAAGATCGCGCGCAAATTTACTTTTGACACGCTATGATTTAAGATCATAACCCATACTGAAGGTTGAATTTCCAGGCTTTGCGCCTCATCTGAACCATCGATCCCGCCGCGACCGGACGCCCTCTGGTACTTTCTGCACAAGCAGCGTAAAAGGAGCGCTGCGCGAAACATTTGGAGCCTCGCACCGATGAAAGAACATCGTGGCCGTCTGACCAAGGACGGTATCCGCATTTACGAACAGGGTGACTTTGCCGGGATGCACGCGGCAGGGGCCTTGGCTGCGCGGATATTGGATGACATCGCTCCGCATGTCTTTCCCGGCCAAACCACAGGCGCGATTGACGGGCTGATCACTCAGATGGTCGAAGACGCGGGCGCGACCTCGGCAACCATCGGCTACAAGGGCTATCAGCACGCCAGCTGTATCAGCGTCAATCACGTGGTCTGCCACGGCATTCCCGGTGACAAGCGTCTGAAAGAGGGCGATATCCTGAATATCGACGTCACAGTTATCGTGGATGGCTGGTTCGGTGACACCTCGCGCATGTATGTGGCCGGAAAGCTGCCCCGCAAGGCCGAGCGTCTGATCCAAGTGACCCATGATGCCCTGTTCAAGGGGATCGAGATGGTTAAACCCGGCAACACTTTCGGTGATATCGGCCACGCTATTCAGGCCTATGTCGAGGCACACCGCATGAGCGTTGTACGCGATTTCTGCGGTCACGGTTTGGGACGTGTGTTCCACGCACCGCCCAACGTGCTGCATTACGGCCGCCCCGGCACCGGCGCTGTGCTGGAAGAGGGCATGTTCTTCACTATCGAACCCATGGTCAATCTGGGCCGCCCAGAGACCAAGACGCTGGCCGATGACTGGACAGCTGTAACCCGCGACAAGTCTCTGTCGGCGCAGTTCGAACATTCGGTTGGCGTGACGGCAAACGGGGTTGAGATTTTCACCCTGTCGCCGGGTGATATGTTCCACCCGACCTATTCGTCCTGATCTTTGGCCTGATCGCGTAGAAGCTTGAGCAACAGGGTCTCGTCCCGCCACGGAATGACGGCGTCATGGATGAAAACCGGCGCGCGCAGCGGTTTACGCTCGGGGCCGGTGGCCGAGTCTGGGGCAGCATCCTGCTTGGGCGCCCAGAACAATGGGGGTAATGCGCGATCCATGCGGCAAGCCTAGCATGTTTTGCGATCAGAGTCCCAAAAGCTCGGGCAGTTGTGACATCTGCGTGAACACCTCGGCGCCCAAGGCGGACAATCCCGCGCCGTCATCATGGGCGGCATAGGCCAGACAGCGCATCTCGGCCCGGATCGCGGCGGTGACGCCATTTTCGCTGTCTTCGATGACAACCGGGCGGACAGCACCAAAATGCTGCGCTGCGGTCAGAAATAGGGTCGGGTCCGGCTTGGCGGTCCCCATTACCTGGGCCGAGAACATGACGTCCTTGAATCGATCCCAAAGCCCGTTCTGGCCCAGCGTGATCTGCATTTTCTCTGGGCGGCCATTCGAGGCCACGCAATAGGGAACACCGGCGGCATCCAAACGCTCCAACACGTCCCGAACACCGGGCACCAGAGGCGTTCCGGCGCGCAAAGCGGCGTAGACCTCGGTATAGATTTGCTCCACCCAGTCGTCGGGCAGGTCCGCCCCAAGGCTGCGCGCCTGCTGGTGGACGCCGCTCATGGTGCCGCCTACGAACAGAGACATGCATTCCGACAACGACACATGCAGATCGTAACGTGCAAGGTTGTCGACCAGAACCTGATTGGTCAGCCTTTCGCTGTCCACCAGAACGCCGTCACAATCGAAGATGACCAGATCATGCATCGGCGCGGTCCTTCCACATCAGAGTGATATGCGTGTCGCCGTATTTGCGGGCGTCTTGCAGGGTGAACCCCTCGGGCGGTTGCATCGGCGCGTTCTCCTCCCACACAATCAGCGCGTCGTCCGCGATCCACCCTTGGGTCAGAGCCGCGATGGCCTTCTGGCCCATCGACTTGCCATAGGGCGGGTCGAGGAAGATCAAATCATAAGCCGCGTCGGTGTTTTCACCCAGCCGGGTCGCGTCGCGTCGGATTAAGTGAGTGCGGTCTGCGCTGCGGGTCAGCTCGATATTCTTTCGGATCAGACCCTGCGCCACGCGCCCGTCATCCACGAAGGTCACATGGGAAGCACCACGCGACAGTGCCTCAAGCCCCAGCGCACCAGTGCCAGCAAATACGTCCAGCACGCGCAGCCCGTCAAAATCAATCTGATGGCTGAGGACGTTGAACAGGCTTTCGCGCACCCGGTCCGTGGTAGGCCGCAGATGCGCGCCCATGTCGCCTTTGCCGACCGAGGCCAGGGCTCGGCCTCGGAAATCTCCGGCGATAATCCTCACGCTTTGAGCAGCGGTTTCAGGTCCGCAGTCGGGTCGGCTACCACGGCGGGATCAGCGGTCTTGCCCGCGTCGATCAGGCGTTTGCCGACCATATAAGCACGAGGGTCGTTCATCGCGTCCACCGCAATCAGTTGATCGCCTTTGTAGTACCAGAAGGACACGGTTGCGCCCTCACCTTGCCGGGTCACGACGCGGTCATAGCCCGTGTTCAGACCCGCGATCTGCAGCTTGACGTCATACTGGTCGGACCAGAACCACGGTGTTGCAGTGTAATCCTTGGCCGCGCCCAGCATGTTCTGGGCCACGATCTCGGCCTGATCAATGGCGTTGGGCACGCTTTCCAAACGAATGCGCCCTTCGCCATGCGGGAAAGACGCACAATCGCCTGCCGCCCAAATCGACGGATTGGATGTGCGACCATGGGCGTCGGTTTTGATGCCGTTATCAAGTTCCAGCCCCGCCATCTCGGCCAGTTGGGTCGCGGGCGCGATGCCCACTCCGACCACGACGAAATCAACGGCAATCTCGGTGCCATCGGTCAGAACCGCGCGCACCACATTGCCATCCTCACCCAGCAGACGGTCCAGCCCGACGCCTTCACGGATATCGGCCCCGTATCCGGAATGCAGCGCGCGGAAATAATCGCTGGTCTCAGGTGCGGCGACCCGTTGCAGGATGCGGTCGGCCATCTCGACCAAGGTCACCTTGACCCCACGCTTGGCGCAGACCGCAGCCGCCTCAAGCCCGATATAGCCGCCCCCAACGATCAACGCGCGGGCGCCGTCAGTCACGCGCGGCTCCATCTCGTCGATATGGGCCAGATCGCGCACCACATGCACGCCTGCCAGATCGCCACCAATCGAGGCAGGCAAGCGGCGGGGGTCAGACCCGGTGGTCAGGGCCAGTTCGTCATAGGAAATGACTTCATCACCCAGCCACACGGTCTTGGCTTGCGGATCAATCGCGGTCACACGCTGACCCAGACGCAGGGTGATGTTGTTCTCGGCATAAAAGCTCTCGGGGCGCAGGAACAGGCGCTCCAGCTCCATCTCGCCCAGCAGGTAAGCCTTGGACAAGGGCGGGCGCTGATAAGGCAGATGCGGCTCGGCCCCGATCAGGGTGATATCGCCCTCAAACCCGTCTTTGCGCAGCCGCGCCACCAGCGATGCACCCGCCTGCCCGGCACCGATCACGACAATATGGCTCATCTTCCCCTCACCCTGTCGAATTCCCGTGGTCTCCTCCACGCGACCACCTATATTGCGGCTAAGCCCGACTCTGCAAATCCAAACGACAGGAGCACAAAAATGATTTCAACAGGTGATACGCTGCCCGACGCTACACTGACCCAGATCGGTGCGGAAGGCCCCGAGGAGGTCCGGATTTCCGATAAAACAAACGGGCGCAAAGTGGTGATATTTGCCGTCCCCGGCGCGTTCACGCCCACCTGCCATTCAGCCCATGTGCCCAGCTTCATGCGCACCAAGGATCAGTTCGATGCCAAAGGCGTGGACGAAATCATCTGCCTGTCGGTCAACGACCCCTTCGTGATGAAAGCCTGGGGCGAGGCCACCGGCGCGTCAGATGCGGGCCTGACCATGCTGGCAGATGCCGCGTCCGAATTCACCAAGGCCATCGGCATGGATTTCGACGCTCCGCCGGCCGGGCTGATCGCGCGCTCGAAACGCTATGCAATGCTGGTCGAGGATGGCAAAGTCACCGCGCTGAACCTGGAAGAAAGCCCCGGCGCGTGCGAAATCTCTGCTGGTGAGGGCCTTTTGGACGTCATCTGATCCAGTTTGGCCCCGGTTCTGTCGGGGCCTTTGCCCTATTTAACTTGATAGATAACTCTGAACGGCAAATACTCGGCCTAGTTGTTCAGGGAGTCCTTTTATGAAGCTCAAGTCCATTACCCTATGTCTGGGCACAGCAGGCGCACTGGCCGCGTGCGGCCCGGCCCCCACACCACAACAACAAGCCGCCCGCCAACATGAGATCGCCTGCCTTAGCGGCACGGTCGGCGGCGCGCTATTGGGTGGCGTCATCGGCAATCAGTTTGGCGGCGGGTCCGGCAAGACGATCCTGACAGCAGCAGGGGCTGCCGTCGGCGGGATCGAAGGTCAGAAATTCGCGTGCTGAGGGGGACATCATGAAACTTGGGATTTTGACACTTGGCCTGACCCTTTTGGCTGGGTCCGTTGCGGCCGAAACGGTAGCAGAGCTGCATGAGAATGAATTGAAAGCCATCGACGCCAACAACGATGGATTTCTGTCAAAGGATGAGTTCAACGCTTTTTCCGACTATGCGTTTCAGGCGATGGACGAAGACAAGAACGGCACTCTGGGGTTAGACGAAGCCAAGCCCTTTCTGGACATAAAGCAATTCCAAAGCGTTGACCGCAATCAGGATAACATTATCTCTCGGTCAGAGTTCGATGCGCAGATGAACGACGACTTCACGTCTGCCGACAAAGACGGGAACGGCCAGTTGGACTAGGGCCGCCCGAACCCGACAGGAGCGTATGATGAACAAATGGATATCGCTGGGTGTTCTGGGTCTGCTAGCGGCTTGCGACGTGCCGCAGGCGCCGATTGTGACAGGACCAGACGGCCAGCAACGGATTCAGATCAATACCAGCGGGATGACCTGCTATGATACGCGCTGTCTGTATATTGACCCAGCGGCGCGGTCGGTGCGGTCGAACGGCCTGCGCACGACGCGCATCCCCGGCAATATCGACGTCAGCAGCGGCACCGTCACGCCGGATGAGTTCCGTCAAATGGGCGTTGCCGCCTCGCTGGCGGGTGGCGTCGGCTCGGCAAGCGACCGGGGTTAAACCAGACTGTCCATCTTGCGGGCCAGCTTGGCGTCCAGCGCCGACAAACCGCCCACATCATGGGTGGACAGTGTCACCTCGACCCTGTTGTAGACATTGAACCATTCGGGGTGATGGTTCCATTTCTCAGCAAAGATGGCCACTTGGGTCATCCAGCCGAAGGCCTGGACAAAATTCTTGAACGTGAAGGTCTTGGTGATCGCATCCCGGCCTTCAACCATGGTCCAGCCGGTTTGAAACAACGGGTCCAGAAGGGGGCCGCGCGTTTCGGTCGACAAAAGTTCGGTCATTGCTGTTCCTCCGGGTTCGCTTTTCTGAACGGGCCGTAATCCGTCAGAATCTCGATCTCTTCTCCCACTGCGTGGGCCTCGGCGTCCAGATATTTTCGGATCGCGTCGGCAAAGCCAGGGTCGTTGACCCAGTGCAGGCTGTGCGTGCGCGTTGGCAGATAACCGCGGGCCAGCTTGTGTTCCCCTTGCGCCCCGGCCTCGACCCGAGACAAACCCTGCGCGATGGCGAAGTCGATCGCCCTATAATAGCACAGTTCGAAATGAAGACAGGCATGGTGCTCGACGCAGCCCCAATAGCGGCCATAAAGCGTCTCACGCCCGATGAAGTTCAACGCGCCTGCAATCGGGTATTCGTCACGCTCGGCCAGAACCAGCGCCATGTCGTCGGCCATGGTTTCATGGGCAATGTCAAAGAATTGACGTGTCAGGTATGGCATCCCCCATTTGCGCGAGCCGGTGTCCTGATAGAACCGCCAAAACGCGTCCCAATGTTCGGGCCGCAAGTCGTCACCGGTGAGCGCGCGGATTTCTCCACCAAACCCACAGGCCTGCGCGCGCTCCTTGCGGATATTCTTGCGTTTGCGCGACGAGAGCGCCGCCAGAAACCCGTCGAATTCGGAGTAGCCATCATTCAGCCAGTGAAACTGCTGCGAATGGCGCACCATCAGACCCATTTCTTCACCCGCTTCGGCCTCGGCCTCGGTGCAGAAGGTCGCGTGGATGGATGAGACCTGATTATCCGCCGCCAGTTGCACCGCACCTTGTACGAGGGCCGACAGGCCGACGCCCTCGTACCCAGGCCGCACCAGAAACCGTCGCCCCGTGGCGGGTGTGAAGGGCACTGCGATTTGCAGCTTGGGGTAATAGCGCCCACCCGCATTTTCGTAGGCATGCGCCCAGTTGTGGTCAAAGATATACTCGCCTTGCGAATGTGACTTGGCGTACATCGGTGCCGCCGCGATCAGCATCCCGTCCAGATAAGCGGTCAGATATTGCGGCTGCCAACCCGTGCCCCGCCCGACCGAGCCGCTATTTTCCAGCGCCAACAAAAACCGATGCGTGGTAAACGGGTCCATTGGACGACCACCATCCGCAGCCTCGGGGCAGGCACAGCTGTCCCACTCTGCCGCAGGGATTTGCGAGAGCGACCCCAGTACCCGAACCTCGATTTGCGCCTGATCCATGTGCCCTCCGCGTCTTGTCTTTATCTGTGACGGATGGGGTGGGGTTCAACCCGGACGGGCGGCCAAATACCCTTCAAAGGTCACATTATCGGCAACCTTGCGGGCCTCTGCCTCTTGTTCGGGCGAGCGGATGGTCCAGCACAGGATCGGCACGCCCTGCGCCTTCAGCGCAGCCACGCGGGGGCGCGACAAGTCTGCGGCCTCATGGCTGATAAAGCCGGCCCCCACCCGATCGAAATCGGGGATGTCGCGCAGGTGGTCACAAACCGCATGCGGCAAATGCTCGACTTCGGGCTGGTAGGAACAGGTGGTGATCCCACGCGGCAGATTCGGTGCCAGCCGTGCCAGTTCAGCGACCGAGTTGGGGTTGAACGACATCAGCGCCACAGACCCGTCATAGCCTTGCAACGCGCGCACCGTATCCGCCTCGAGCGGGCCGACATTAGGGCCCATCGCCCCATCCTGATCCTTCAGCTCGATCAACAACGGAACCTTGCCCGAAACGATCTGCAACACCTCGTCGAAGGTCGGAATGCCGTCCTCGCCATGCAAAAGCCGCGTGGCTTGCGCCTCATCCGCCGTGATCTGCTGGATCGGACCGGATCGGCCGGTCAGCCGTGTCATGTCGTAGTCATGAAATACCATGGCCCGGTTATCGCGGCTGCGTTGCAGGTCGATCTCGATCCCGTAACCGGCCTCGACTGCAGCGCGAATGGCCGCCCGGCTGTTTTCCGGGCGGTTGTCCGAGAGGTCATGCAGGGCTCGATGCGCAATCGGGGTCCGCAATAGCACATCAGGTAGGGCGGGTATCATGCGACCTCGAAGATGCCTTCGATCTCGACCGCTACACCCAGCGGCAACGCAGCGGCACTGACAGCCGAGCGCGAGTGACGGCCCGCTTCGCCCAGCGCCTCGACCAGAAAATCCGAGGCCCCGTTGATCACCTGCGGCTGCGCGGTGAAATCTGCGGTCGAGTTCACGAACCCGGTCAGCTTGATCACGCGTACCAGCTTGTCGATATCGCCACCACAGGCCGCCTTGACCTGCGCCAGCAGGTTGATTGCACAGACCTTGGCCGCCGCGGCACCCGCTTGGACATCCATGTCATCACCCAGCTTGCCGGTGATCATCGTGCCGTCGTTCGAGATCTGGCCCGAGACATAGACGATATTGCCCACGCGCACGAAGGGCACATAGTTGGCGGCAGGCGCAGGTGCGTCCGGCAGGGTGACGCCTAGGCTGTCCAGTTTGGCTGCGATGCTCATGTGATACTCCTCAACTAAATTCGACTCGGACGGACGCTAACCGGGATAGCGCGGATCGAAAAGCATGAAACCGGCAGTTTTACGGTTGCCCGCGCAGTAAGCATAACTTCTCTTATTCGGGACTGTTGAAGTTGGGTCACTTTACGTTGACCACTTGTCCGGGTTACACGCTGAGTGTTTCAATCTATTTGAGAAACACCTATGTGACATTGAATTGCGCCGCTTGTTGCGGTCGAAGATAGTATTGATTGAACGTCCAGGCATTTTCATTCCTGACGTGTTGGAGTGGCAAAGACCGTGTTGAGCAAAGTCAGCTTGAAGCCTCTGATCCTTGTGTCCCTGGTGGCAACTCTTGGTGCCTGCGCCACGCGCCCGCCTGCTGACGCCCCTCCCGGAGAGGTCTTTGACCCCTATGAAAAGACCAATCGGGGTATTCACGACTTCAACCTCGGCGTTGACCGCTTTCTGTTCCGACCCGCGTCAAAAGGCTATGTGAAAATCTTCCCCGATCCGGTCGTGACCAGCTTCAGCAATTTCGCCGAGAACCTGACCTTGCCGGGACAGGCGCTGGACTATCTGTTGCAGGGCAACCTGAAACAGTCGGGCAACGCTTTGCTGCGCTTTGCCATCAACAGCACTGTAGGCGGGGCCGGGTTGTCCAAACCCGCAGACGAGCTGAACCTGCCGCCTGTCGATACTGATTTCGGCGAGACCCTGCATGTCTGGGGCGTGGGCGAAGGCGCCTACGTCGAATTGCCGTTCTATGGTCCCTCGACCCAGCGTGATGCGATTGGTGTTGTGTTCAACCTGTTCTCGAACCCGATCAACTTTTCCCCGGTGCGCCCGGTCGACAATATCGGTGTTTATGCCGAGGTGGTGCGCCGCATGGGCGATCGAGGCCGGTTCTCGGACACGGTGGACTCGATTCTGTATGAAAGTGCCGACAGCTATGCGCAGGCACAAACCATCTACCTGCAAAACCGCCGCTTTGAACTGGCGCGTGATGACGAAGACGCCTATCTGGGCCTGTATGACGACCCCTATTCCTTAACCGGGACCGACCCGGTCAGGGACCCCTATCTTGACCCTTACGAGGACCCCTATGCCGAGTAATCTGATGAACCGACGCGGTTTCGTCGCCACCGGCCTGGCCGGGGCGCTGATGACCGCCCTGCCCGCCTACGCCCAGACCGAGGCCAGCGCAAAGGCGCTGGTGGTCAGCGTGGTGGATGACATCAACCGCGTGATCGCTTCGGGCAAATCCGAAAACGCGATGATCCGCGATTTCGAGAAGATCTTTACCCAATATGCCGACGTGCCAATCATGGCGCGTTACGTACTGGGTGCCGATGGCCGCTCGGCCAGCCCGGCGCAGTTGCGACAATTCACCAAAGCCTTTCAGGGCTATATCTCGAACAAATATGGCCGCCGCTTCCGTGAATTCATTGGCGGCCAGGTTACAGTTCGCAACGCCCGCAAAATCAAGGCTGGGTACGAAGTACGCACCTCGGTCAAGCTGCAGGGCTCGTCCCCGTTTGAGGTGACTTTCCTTGTATCCGACAAATCGGGCCGAGACCGGTTCTTCAACATGTTCATCGAAGGGGTGAACATGCTGCTGACCGAACGGACCGAGATTGGTGCGATGCTGGATGCCCGTGGTGGCGATCTGAACCGGTTGATCAAGGACCTGAACAAAGTCGGTTGAGCGTCTTTAAAAATGCAAGCAGCGCCGCGCAAGCTTTTGGTCGCGCGGCGCTGTGCGTTTAGTTCAGGCGTTCACCGGTTTCCTGAGCAAAGTAAGACACTTTGCTCATGTCGAAGGCCAGATTCAGCATCTTGCCCGCCTGCGCGCTGGTTTCCGCGTGTAAACGCGCCGTGACCTGCTTGCCGCCCAGCTCCGAGACCACATAGGTGTCGGCCCCCGCGGGTTCGACCATGTCGACCAGGCATTCGGCCTCTTGCACGCCGTCGCCTGCGCGGAACCCGGCTTCGGCGATGTCTTCGGGACGCAGGCCCAGGATGACATCCTTGGGCAGCGCCAGATCGCGAGCGTCGTTCAGCACCAGTGTCTCACCACTGTCGCGCGCGATGGCGATCTGGGTCCCCGCTCCGTTCTTATGCGCCTGCGCCGGGATCAGGTTCATCGCGGGCGAGCCCATGAAGTCAGCAACAAACAGGTTGGCCGGGTTGTTATAGATCTCGGCCGGTGTGCCGATCTGCTGAACGACTCCACCTTTCAGCACGACGATCTTGGTCGCCAGTGTCATCGCCTCGATCTGGTCATGGGTCACGTAAACGATCGAGGCATCCAGCGTTTGGTGCAGCTTCTTGATCTCGGTCCGCATCTCGACCCGCAGCTTGGCGTCGAGGTTGGATAGCGGTTCATCGAACAGGAACAGCTTGGGATCGCGCACCAGCGCCCGACCCATTGCCACACGCTGACGCTGACCGCCCGACAATTGGCTGGGGCGGCGGTTCAGCAGAGGTTCGATCTGCAACAGTTGGGCGACCTCTTTCAGCTTGGCATCCTGCGTCGCCTGATCGACGCCGCGCACTTTCATGCCAAAGGTGATGTTCTTGGCCACGGTCATGGTCGGGTACAAAGCGTAAGACTGGAACACCATCGCGATGTCGCGGTCCTTGGGGCTGACATGGGTCATGTCATTGCCCCCAATGGACAGGGTGCCGCCGGTGATCTCCTCCAACCCGGCAATGCAGTTCAGCAGGGTGGACTTGCCGCAGCCCGAGGGGCCGACGAGCACCAGGAAATCGCCCGGCTCGATCGAGATGTTGATGTCCTTCAGAATCTCGGTCGCACCGTAATTCTTATAGAGTTTGTTGATATCAAGGATGGGTGCCATGGGTCTTATCCCTTCACAGAACCGGCGGTCAGGCCGCGTATGAAATACTTACCGGCAACGACATAGACGAGCAGCGTCGGTAGCCCCGCGATAATCGCGGCGGCCATGTCGACGTTGTATTCTTTCACGCCGGTGGTGGAGTTTACGATGTTATTGAGCGCCACTGTCACGGGTTGCGTACCCGCCTGGCTGAACGACACGCCGAACAGGAAGTCGTTCCAGATCTGCGTGAACTGCCAGATCACGGTCACAACGATGATCGGCAGCGACAGCGGCAGGAAGATCGACCAGAAGATCCGCAGGAACCCGGCCCCATCAACGCGTGCGGCCTTGGTCAGCTCGGACGGGATGGTGACATAGTAGTTACGGAAAAACAGCGTGGTGAAGCCCAACCCGTAGATCACATGGACAAAGATCAGGCCCGGAATGGTCCCGGCGATCCCCATCATGCCCAACAGGCGCGCCATCGGCAGCAAAACCACCTGAAACGGGATGAAGCAGCCAAACAGCATCAGCGAGAAAATGATGTTCGCGCCTTTGAACCGCCACTGCGCCACGACATAGCCGTTCAGCGCACCCAGCAGGGTCGAGATGGCCACTGCAGGCACCGCGATGAGGACCGAGTTCCAGAAATATGGCCGCAGGCCCTCGCACTGAATACCGGTACAGGCACCGGACCATGCGGTTTTCCAGGCATCAAAGCTGACCTCGCGCGGTAAAGAGATCAGGGACCCGGTGCGGATTTCCTCAAGGCTTTTCAGCGATGTGGTCAACATCACAAACAGCGGCATCAGGTAATACAGCGCAAACAGGCCCAGCAGAACGTACAGCAACCAACGCAGGGCAATCTTGCCAACGGCACTTTGGCTACGGGGTTCGGTTTGGGATTGGGGCATCGACAGATCAGTCATTTTTCGCCCTCAGCTCTGAGTAAAGATAGGGAACGACGATGGCAAAGACGACCAGCATCATGATCATCGCGGACGACGCCGCCTGACCAATATCGCCGCGCGAAAACGCCATGGCGTACATGTATGTGGCTGGCAGATCGGTTGCGTAACCGGGGCCACCACCCGTGAGGGCGATGACAAGGTCAAAGCTCTTGATCGCAAGGTGGGCCAGCACGATGAAGGCGGACAGGAAGATCGGGGCCATCGACGGGATGATGATCGCCGTGTAGATGCGCCATGTGGGGATACCATCGACCTGGGCTGCCTTGATGATCTCACCATCCACCGAGCGTAGACCAGCGAGGAACAGCGCCATGACGAAGCCTGAGCTTTGCCAGATCGCGGCCATCACGATGGTGTAGATCGCGTAATCGGGGTTCACCAGCCAGTCGAACTCGAAATTGGTAAAGCCCCAGCCCTGCACCATGGACTCAATGCCCAGACCCGGGTTCAGGATCCACTTCCACGCGGTGCCAGTCACGATCATCGACAGCGCCATCGGGTACAGATAGATCGTCCGGATGGCCCCTTCGACGCGGATTTTCTGATCCAGCAGGATCGCCAGCAACAGGCCCAACACCATCGCAATCACGATGAACAGCGCGCCAAAGATATACAGGTTGTTGATTGCCGTATCCCAGCGGGGCGAGTCGAACAGGCGTTCATACTGGATGAATCCCTTGATCTCGTATTTCGGCAACAGTTTCGATCGGGTTAGCGACACCCAAGCCGTCCATCCGATAAAGCCGTAGACAAAGATCAAAACGGCAATGAACGACGGTGCCAGCACCACCTTGGGCAGGTGGTTTTCCAGCCATTCGGACATGATTTCCTCCGGGGAAAGATGCTCTGCCCCGTCAGTATAGTGGGCAGAGCAATTTGGATCAGTAGCTGTTGGCCACTGCCGCCGCCAATTGCTGAACCGCGTCAGCCGACGACATATCCGAGTTGAAATGCGCGGTCACAACATCCGTGATCGCACCAGACTGCGACCCGCGCAGCGCCATGCCGTGGGCATAAGACGGCAGCAGCGAGCCTGCGTCCGAGGTCGAACCCATATCTTCGGCCGACAAGTTGGCGCAGATGTCAAAGTCATCCAGTGCCACGTCGGTCCGTGCCGGGATCGAGCCTTTGTTCAGATTGAACACTTTCTGGAAGTTCGGTGCCACGATCAGCTTGGCCAGCAGGTCCTGACCGGCTTTCTTGTCGTCACCTTCCACGTCGAACATGGCAAAGCTGTCGACATTGTACAGATAGCCATCACCGGGGGTCGAGGCGCACAGGAAGTCCTCACCGGGCTTTTTGCCCGCCGCCAGGAACTCACCCTTGGCCCAGTCGCCCATGATTTGGAACGCGGCCTCACCGTTCATGACCATCGCCGTGGCCAGGTTCCAGTCGCGGCCCGAGAAATTCTCGTCCACGTAGCCGCGCATTGTGCGCATCTGGTCAAACACCTGCACCATCGTGTCCGAGGTCAGCGCCTCGGGGTCCAGATCAACTAGCGCTTTCTGGAAGAACTCGGGACCGCCAATGCCCAGTACTACGGTTTCAAAAACGGTCGCGTCCTGCCATGCCTGACCACCATGGGCCAGAGGGATCACACCTGCGGCTTGCAGCTTATCCGCGGCGGCGTTGAATTCGTCCCACGTGGTCGGCATCTCGATGCCATTTGCGGCCAGAACGTCGGCGTTGGCCCAGATCCAGTCAACGCGGTGTACGTTCACCGGCGCAGCGCACCACGTGCCCTCGCATTTCATATGGCCCGCGATCGAGGCGGGCAGAACGTCGGCCCAGCCTTCGGCCTCGGCCACGGACGAGATATCGGCCAGCACGCCCTCTTCATACCATTCCTGAATGGCGGGGCCTTTTAGCTGAACAGCAGTCGGCGCGTTGCCCGACAGAACGCGGGCGCGCAGCGCGGTCATCGCGGCATCACCGCCACCGCCGGCCACGGGCATATCGGTCCAGCTGCCACCATTGGCCGCGAATTCCTCTTGCAGGACGGCAACTGACTTGGCCTCACCACCCGATGTCCACCAATGCAGAACTTCGGCCTGGGGGCCCGCCAACACCGACGATCCGACCACAACAGCCAGCGTCGATACGGTGGCAAATGCAAAACGTTTCATTTCTTGTCTCCTCCCTGAGAACCTAAGAGGCTGCCGCAGCAGCGATGTCGGCCATACTGGGGCGCACGGGCCGTCTGGCAACTTGGAATCCGCGCCAAACCCGTGCGTCAGACCAATTTTTCACCGCTTCTGTTACAGCGTGTTACGTTGACATTGAATCTGTTTCCGTTCGTTACAATTGACGATGTCAGAGGGGCCACAACCGGGGAGGACAGACATCATGAGCATTCCGCGACTGTTGGTGGTGGATGACGACCCAGAGATGCGTTCGATGATGACTCAGTTCATGCAGCAAAACGGGTTCATCGCCTTGCCCGCCCGATCGGAATCCGAAATCCGTGGACATCTGGGGGCGGGCCGCATTGACCTGATCTTGCTGGACGTGATGCTGGGCGATGAAAATGGCGTCGAGATCTGCGCCCGCCTGCGCGCCGAACAGGATGTGCCGATCATTCTGGTCTCGGCCCTCTCAGCCGACCATCAGCGCATGGCGGGGTATGAGGTCGGGGCCGATGACTATATCGCCAAGCCTTTCAACCCGCAGCTTCTGCTCGCTCGCGTGCGGGCGGTGATGCAACGGGCGCGCCGGTCATCGTCGCTTGCCTACCGCCGTCGCATCCACAGCTTCCGCTTTGACGGCTGGCTCTATGACGGCAAACGCGATGAGGTGCATTCGCCCGAAGGCTATTTGGTGGCGCTGTCCCAGCGTGAGACGGCGTTGCTCAAGGTTCTGCTTGCCAATCCGCATATCCCCCTGACAAGGGATGAGATCGTCGCCGCGCTGGATGTCACCGGCGGCTCCGACAAACCCGAGGCGCAGGGCCGCGCCATCGACATGCTGGTTGGGCGGTTGCGATCGAAAATCGAAGCCAACCCGAAGGACCCGCAGATGCTGCGCACCGAACGCGGCGTCGGCTATGTTTTTGCCGCTGACGTGTCGGTGCAAGAGGAATGACACTGCGCCTGCGCAATCTTGGTTGGCTCTGGGTGATCTCGGCCTTCGCAACGGGGCTGGTATCGGCCAGCCTGTGGTTTGCTTCGGCCCGTGCCTGGAATCAGTTCCTGACGCAATCCTTCGTCGCGGGGTTTACCGTTTACGAAGACCTGCGCACCGGGATCGCTCCGGCCGCTCCGCTGTCCATTTCGCCCTTGTCACCGGCGGATACCGGGCTGGCCGATATGGGAGAGTTCCAGCAATTGCCTGGGTCTTCTGGCCGTCGGTTCCTGACCAACCTTTCGATCCTGACCGACAGTTCAGCGCCGCTCAACGGGCGTGAATTGACGCTGGCGATCCTGTCCGATCGTCTGGTCTATCCGGTGTCGGATATCGTGTCACGCAGTGATCAGACCGGGCCTGAGAAGATGGGCAACCTGACCCGGCTGCTGGCCACCTATTGCAGCGAACCGATCCTGATTGCGCAATTCGGGCGCGGGCCGTGGTACCGCGTGGATGGCACCGGGATCTGGGGCTGTGGCGCAGCGCCGACAGATCTGCGCCTGCCCGCGATATTGCTGGGCATCGTGGCGCTGGCGGTCCTTCTGACCTCGGTCGGCAACGTGTCCGATACATTCACCCGGTTTGCCCATGCCCTGCGCGACCGTCGGAGGCGTGGAGGCCCCGACAGCTATGACGCCGACGGGCCAACCGAGCTGCGCGATATCGTGTCTGCGGTGAACGCCCATCTAGACGCCGAACGCGCCTTGCTAGAACAACGGGCCACGGTCTTGTCGGGTGTCAGCCACGATCTAGGCACCCCCGCAACCCGCGTCCGGCTGCGCGCTGCGTTGATCGCCGATGACGAGCTGCGCGAAAAGCTGGAAGCGGATGTGGACCAGATGACCGGCATGATCGAAAGCGTTCTGACCTACACGCGTTCAGAACTGAGCGTCGAGGAACCGCGCCAGATTTCTCTGACATCCTTGGTCGAATCTGTCGTCGCCGATTATCAGGACATGGACCTGCCGGTGACGCTTCAGAATGTCGACCCGGTCGCGGTCGAGGGTGCTCCGTCCGTTTTCATGTCCCGCCGCGGGCATGGGACGCTGCTGGAAACCCGACGCATGTTGGTAACGGGTCGACCCATTTCGCTGAAACGAGCATTGACCAATCTGATCGACAATGCGCTGAAATATGGCCGCCACGCCGAGGTTCAGCTGGAAACCGACGCGCGCACCGCGACAATCACCGTCGAGGACAAGGGCAATGACCTGACTGTGGACGAAATCGAAGCCCTGATGGCCCCGTTTCAGCGCGGATCAAATACCGGCTCGTCAGACGGGTTTGGCCTGGGCCTGACAATTGCGGCCACAGTGGCTGACCAGCATGGTGGTGGGCTGCATTTCGAGGCCGGGGATCAGGGGCTGCGCGCCCGATTGACGATCACGCGGCAGTAGTCTGTCAGCCCATGTAGCTTCGCACCAAAGCGCTGGCGATCAGGGACCACCCATCCGCAATGACAAAAAAAGCCAGTTTGAACGGCAGTGAAACCGTTGCAGGTGGCACCATCATCATCCCCATCGACATCAGCACCGCAGCTACCACGAGGTCGATGATCAGAAAGGGCAGGAAGATCAGAAAACCGATCTGAAAGGCCCGCGCAATCTCGGACAACATGAAAGAGGGCATCAGGATCGACAACGGCGCATCCGGCGACACGTCCACCGCATTGCCTTCGGGACGCAGTGCAGCCATGGCGTAGAACGTGTCAGGGTCCAGTCGCGCGGCCATGAAGGCGCGAAACGGTTGAAGGGCGCGTTCCAAAGCGGGCTCGACCTCCATCGTTTCGTCGACCATGGGTTGGATGCCAGTGGTCCAGGCTTCGTTAAAGACGGGCTCCATTATGAAATAGGTCAGAAACAAAGCCAGGCTGACGATCAGCATGTTGGGGGGCGATTGTTGCAACCCAATCCCTTGCCGAAGGATGGCCAGCACGGTGATCAGAAAAGGAAAACAGGTGATCATGATCGCCAGCCCAGGTGCGAGGCTGAGCACGGTAAGCAACAGGATCAATTGGATCGTCCGCGCCGAGATGGAACCCCCGTCACCCAGCGACAAGGACACATCCTGCGCTTCTGCAAAAGACGGTGTCAGCAGCAGCGCCACGATGATCCAGGGCAGAACGCGCATCAACCGATCCCGTTTTGCAGATCGGCAATCTCGGTCAGGCGCACGGCCAGTTGTCCGGCCTGATCGCCTTCCATCTCTTCCAGCAAGCCGCGGGCCACCAGCTGGTCCCCTACATAAAGATCCACCGGATCCTCGATCCGTTTGTCCAAAGTCAGCACCGCATTTTCACCCATGTTCAACAGATCGCGGATCAGTGGGCGGGCGCGGCCGACCGAGACCGTGACCTCGATCGGGACCGATTCAAACGGGTTGGATTTTTCGCTTTTGGGACTTTGGGGATCACTCATTGCTCAATGCCTCTTTTGCCTCGAATACATACGCGTCGAACGCGGCGCGGATCGACGTCAGCAGGCCGCCGCAATCCACCTCGCGCCGCGAGATACCGACCTGCAATCTAGCCTGGCCGGGTTTGATCTGCGGGTCTGAGATGACTTGCGCCATCTTGGCCATCCCCTCGGGCAGCATCTCTTTCACCTCAGCCGCGAGGCCTTCGGGGACGAAAACCTGTATCGGCTCATTGATCTGTTCGCGAGCCATGTCGGTCAGTTGTTCGGCCAGCCGGATGATATAACCTCGCTCCAAAGTTTCGGGCAGAACCGCGAGCATCAGGCTGTTGAACATCGGTTCCAGCGACAGTGTCATCCGTGTTACCGCCTCATGATAGGTGAAGGACATGTCCTCAAGCGACTTGGCCAACTCGGTCGAGATCCGGCCTCGGTTTTGCTCCTGTACCTGAACGGCATCTTCCCAACCGGCGGCATAGCCCTGTTCGAACGCCGCCAGACGCTGTTCCTCCAACCCGTCCTCATCCAGCAAGTGCAGCTTTCCACCGCCAGCCTGCAACGTGAAATCTTCCAGCAAATGGGCGATCGACATCAGACCTTTTCCTCGCCTTCTTCAAGCCAGCTGCGCAGGATTTCGACCGTTTCCTCCTGCTTGTCGCCAATCATCGCCCGCAGCCGATCTACTGGGTCCGCCCCGGGCTGAGCCGACAGTGCTGGAACATCTCCGCCGGTGGCCTGACCCGCGATCGGTGCGAATTGCCCGCCTTCTTCGGTCGCAATCTCACCCGTCAAAACCGAGCCTGGTTCGGGTAGACTTCCGGTAGGTAGTAGTGCCGTGGTCACAACCGGCTTGGTCAAAATAGGCCGGATCACGAACAACCCAAGGATCAGAGACACAATCGCCAGAACTGCCATCTGGATCAGCGACATTGCGTCGAAATGCACCTTCTGCCAGATCGAAGCCGAGGCCAGCGTGCCCTGCGGTTCAACAACCGGCAGGTCCATGGATTTCAGCGTGATCACGTCGCCGCGTTCCGCATCAAACCCCACAGCCGAGGCGACCAATTCCTTCAAGGCCTCCATCTCTGTTTCGGGCATGGGGGCAAAACCTTCCGTGCCCGTCGCATCCACACTGCGCGTTCCATTCACCAGTACGGCCACAGTCAGACGTTTGATCGCGCCGGGGGCGTTGTGAACCTCAAGCTCCGTCTCGGACACCTCGTAGTTTACCCGCTCGCGAGTCTGGGTGGCGTTCGAGTTCGACTCGTCGCCCCCCGCGCCGTCACCATCCGGCAGGTTCGACGCAACGGTGACATCGGCGGATTGATTGTGCGCGCTGTCTGAACGTTCTTCGACATCGGTGCTGATCGCCACACGACCGTTGGGGTCAAAGCGACGCTCGCGAATGGATTCGGTTTTCGTCACCGTATCTACGCTGACTTCTACAACGGCATTGCCCGTACCTACGCGGGCTTCGACCAAACGCAGGACCTTTTCCCGCAATTGCCGCGACTTGTCATCCGCCGTATCGGCGGCAACGGCGTTTTCCTGCGCGCCAATCACAGCCCCGTTCGAATCGATGATCGCCACATTCTCGGGCGCAAGACCACTGACCGCGGATGAGACCAGAAACCGGATCGCCTTGGCCTGATCTGACGTGATATCCGCCCCCGAAGACACCAGATAAACCGAGGCAGTCGGTGCAACCCTGCGCTGAAATGGATTGGTTGAACCATTGGCGATGTGCACTCGCGCCTGGCTGATATGGGGTGCTCCTACAATCGTGCGGGCCAGTTCACCCTCTTTCGCGCGCCAATAAGCGGCGTCAAACATTTGCGAAGTGGTCCCGAACCCGCTGAGCGTATCCAGCAGTTCGTACCCCCGGTTTCCATTCGCAGGCAAACCCTCGCTCGCCAGAGTCATGCGCAACTCATCCCGCTGCGACCCCGGCACGTAGATCGAGCCGCCCCGAATCTCAAAGGGCACGCCGCGCTGATCCAGTGACCGAACGATATCGCCCGCCGCCCCACTTTCCAGCCCAGCATAAAGCAAGGTCATCGACGGTGCCGTTATCAGCCGCGACATCGCAAGGACCCCAAGAAATACCAGCATAACCGCACCGGCAACGATGATTTGTTTTCGCCTGTCCAAACTTGTCCAGACAGTTCCGATCTGCTGCACGCTCACCTCCGACTCGCCGACATTCTGCCCGGCGCATCCCTTGTTTGACCGATTGCCCTTAACAATCGGTTAGTCCCTGCCGGGTTATGACAATTGCAGAACGGATGGATGAGGACGTCATGACTGACGCAACTGCAGAACAGGCAGAAGCCCCAGAAAAGTCTGGGAAAAAGGGATTGATACTAGGTGTGATTCTGGCCCTGGTCGGGGCCGGTGGCGGGTATTTCGCAACCACGCCCGGGCTGTTGCCAATTGGGGCCGTGCCCAAGACGCACGAGGCGGTGGAAAAGGCGGAAAACAAGCCCGCAAAAGCCTTGCCCGACGTTGGATTCGTCGATCTTCCGCCGCTGATCCTGTCGCTAAACTCGGGCGATTCGCGGCACCTGAAATTTCACGCTCAGCTCGAGGTGAACTCGAACTATCTGGGCGATGTCGAAAAGATGAAGCCGCGAATCATGGATGTGCTGAACGGGTATCTGCGGGCGGTTGAAATCTCGGATCTTGAGGATTCGTTGGCCCTGGTGCGCATTCGCGGGCATCTGCTGCGGCGCATCGGCATTGTAGTTGGCGAGGATCGCGTTCGCGATGTCCTCGTGATGGAATTCGTTTTGAATTAGGAGGCAAAGTTGGAACTGATCGCAGATATTTTCCTAGTCGCAGGCGCCTTCGGCGCAGGTCTCTATTGCTTTGTTCTGTCTCGACGCCTCAAGCGATTCACCGATCTTGAAAAGGGCGTTGGCGGGGCCGTTGCCGTTCTTTCGGCACAGTCGGATGAATTAAAGAAATCGCTGGAGTCCGCGCGTGCGGCGTCGGACCGCTCCGGGGACACCTTGAAGCAATTGACGCAACGGGCGGAGACGGTCGCGCAGCGGTTGGAGCTGATGATGGCGTCGATGCATGACATCGTGCCGGATCAGGAAGCCCCAAAGGATACAGCCTCGCCCGCGACCGAGCCTACGGTGCCACCAGAGCCTGAGGTTGCAAAGGTTGAAGCTGCGGAAGCCCCCGAGCAAAAGGAGGAACCCGTTCCTGAGCCTGCGGAAAAACGAACGGCTGGTCCGATGTTTATGCGGCATGGTCGCAAGAGGCGTGAGGCCACGGCATGAAAACAAGGCAGAGCAACAAACCCAAAGGCGGCGTGCTTGCTGTGATCTCTTTGCTGATGATCGGATCGGCTGCGATTCGCGTCGGGTTGGAGGCTGGTCCGGCACTGGCCAAGAACGCCGAACCGACGGTCAAGCAAGCCAAGCCAGAAGGTATGGAAAAGCCCGGCGCACAGGAATTGTTGACAGAACTTCTGCGACGCGAAGCGGCGTTGGAAAAGCGCGAAGCCGCCGCAATCGACAAGGAAAAGGCGTTGGAAATCGCCGAGCAAGCCATCGAAACCCGAATGGTCGCTATGCAAGCGGCCGAAGAGAACCTACGCGAAACGCTGGCCTATGCGGAAAAAGCGGCCGAGACCGATCTGACCCGGCTGACGGATGTGTATCAAAGCATGAAACCCAAAGACGCAGCCGCCTTGTTCGAGACGATGGATCCAGGTTTTGCCGCCGGTTTCCTGTCACGGATGCCTGCGGATGCCGCTGCTGGCGTGCTGGCGAGGATAAGCCCTGAGACCGCCTATACAATCAGCGTCATCATGGCGGGGCGCAACGCTGCCGCGCCACAGGAATGACGTCCATGTTCACCAAAGCCGCGTTTGAGTTTGCTGGAGGCCCCTCATGATCGGACTAGTCGGAATTGTCGTCATCTTCGTCATGGTGTTCGGTGGCTATCTGGCCGCTGGCGGCAAGATGACCATCATCATGAAATCTCTGCCGTTCGAAATGATGATGATCGGGGGCGCAGCGGTCGGAGCGTTTTTGATCAGCAACGACATGAGCGCGGTGAAGCATACGCTCAAGGACATGGGAAAGGTGTTCAAAGGTCCGAAATGGAAACCCGATGACTACCGCGACCTGTTATGCCTTCTGTTTTCCCTGATCCGCATCGCCAAAGCCAACCCGGTCGAGGTCGAGCAACATATAGAAGACCCCGAAAATTCCGCGGTGTTTTCGGCCTATCCGAAGATTCAATCCGACAAAGAGGCCGTGGATCTGATCTGTGACACGATGCGGTCGGCTTCGATGAACTACGACGACCCCCATCAGGTCGAAGAAGTTCTGGAAAAGCGGATGGAGGCGAATTTTCACCACGCCATGCATTCCAGCCATGCATTGCAGACGGTTGCGGATGGCTTGCCAGCCCTGGGGATCGTGGCTGCGGTTTTAGGGGTGATCAAGACCATGGGATCGATCGACCAACCACCCGAGGTACTGGGTAAACTGATCGGGGGGGCTCTGGTTGGGACCTTTCTGGGCGTGTTCCTGGCCTATGGTCTGGTCGGGCCATTCGCAGGAAAACTGAAGGCCGTGGTTGAGGAAGACAACCATTTCTATCAACTGATCAAAGAGGTTCTGGTCGCCAATCTGCACAACCACAACCCCGCGATGTGCATTGAAGTCGGTCGCCAGAACACGCCGACCCATAACCGCCCTGGTTTTTCGGAACTGGAAGAGGCGTTGAAAGAGCTGAAACAGGCGGCGGCATGATCCGACTTGGTCTTTTTCTTGCAGTGTTGCTTGCAGCAAACGGTGCCACTGCGCGTGAAGCCACCGTGCGCTCGGGAGAGCATGAGGACTACACCAGGCTGGTCATTCAGGTGCCGCCTGGCACCGGCTGGGTCCTCACCCAAACCAAGTATGGTGCGCGTCTGAACGTCACCCTGGAGGATGTTCATTTCGAAACCACTTCGGTCTTCCGCAGGCTGTCTCAAAACCGTTTGTCCGCCATTTCTCAGGCTGAACCGGGCGGGCCGTTGGAAATGCAATTCGGGTGTGAATGCGCGGCTTCGGCGTTTTTATACCAAGACACCATGATTGTGGTCGATATTGCCATTGTGCAGGCCCTGCCACCGATAGGTGCGGACATTCCTCCGCCCATCTTGCCGCAAGCAAACCGCGACACCGGGCTGCTGGCGGCGGCTCAGAACCGCAACGTCTTGTCAATGCCTGCGCTTCCGACGCCATTGCTTGGGTTTGAGGATCGCCTGTCAGAACGTCTATTACAAGGTGCAGACCGGGGCATCGTTGACCTTGAGCTTGCCCAGGTTGGCCCGCGATCGTCGATCTTTGACGGTGCCACGGAAGGGCCAGCAGACCCGACAGGGAATATCAGCGTATCGACGGTGCTCGATGAATTGAACGGTCTACTGGGGCCCGATTTGATCGGGTTTGAACAAGAACCTGCCTGCATATCCGATACAGAGTTGGGGTTCGGGACGTGGGGTGGCTCAGCCGATTTCCCTCAGCAAATAGCCACCTTAAGATCAGGTTTGTTTCAGGAATTCGATCGGGTTAATCAAGACACAGCGCTGTCTCTGGCAAAGCTGTACGCATTCTATGGCTTCGGCGCCGAGGCGATGCAGGCTTTGGCATTGGTGGAAGATCCCGATGCTGACGTAAACCGGGTTGCAGCAATTGCGCAGTATTTGGACGCAGGGCATGTGGCAGACGACAATCCGTTTGGTGGCTTGCAACGATGCGGGGGTGACGTTGCACTTTGGGCTGTTCTGATGGCCGGGGAATTATCCGCTGAAGCAAACTTGGACAGGGTAGAGCAATCATTTTCACGGCTACCAACGCATCTAAGACGGCAATTTGGACCTGATCTATCCGAAATTTTGGTCGATGCAGGTCGGTTAGAAGCCGCTCGACGCGTATTGCGGTCTGTTGACCGGGCGGGAATTCAAAACGCCTCGGACACAACACGGGCCAAAGCTAAGGTCGCAGCCGCCGAAGGTGACGCTCCAAAAGCCGAGGCGTTGCTAAACGACGTGGTTGCATCCTCCGGCCCCAATCTGGACGCTCCGCTCGCTTTGGCGCGGCTGATCGAAAACCGATGGGTTGATCGAGGCGCCGCTTCACCCGAAGAAGTCGCCCTTGCGGCGTCTTTTTCGAACGAGTTTCGTAAATCCGAGATCGAGCCGCAGTTAAAACGGGCTCATGCTGTGGCCCTAAGTCTGACTCAGGAATTCGACCTAGCATTTGATGCTGCCTTGGAAATACCTGCAGGGCAAGAACGCCTGGCCACGTTGAACCGGATTTCTCACATTCTGGTGGAGAGGGCGGATGACATAACATTTCTACGTCGGGCGTTGGAATTTGCATCCGGTGATACGCAGGACCTGAGCACAGATACGGCTGTCGCGTTGGCAAACCGTCTGGTGAAGCTTGGGTTCCCTGGACCAGCGCTGGCTTTGTCGAACAGACCCCAAGATACGGTGCAACGGTCAGAGCGTGCACGGATCAGGGCACGCTCTGCCTTGCAAACGCAACGCCCTCACCAAGCTATGCTTGAACTGGAAGGGGACAGTTCGGAAGAGGCATTGCGTATCAGGCACCAAGCGATGCAAGCCCTTGGCGATTTCGATACAGCCGGAGAGCTATCGCGCACATTAGGGCAGGCGGAGCAGGCTGACCGAAATTTTTGGCTGGCCGACCGCCCCGAAGCCATTGATCAAGAAAAAGAAACGCAATTTGGTTTGGTTAGCAAGGCGACACAGGTCCTGATCACTCCTCCTGTTTCGCAACCTGACAAGCCTTTGGCCGAGGCGGCGGATTTACTTCAGGATAGTGTCGAAGCTAGGGAAAAAATCACCCAATTGCTTACTATTCTCGAGCAGTGAACCGTATCAATTGGGGCCCGATTCCCCGCGAGACTGCTATCGGGGGGGTGAAGAAACCAGCGACGCCAGATCGGCATATCTAGAATGCGGTTCAATCCAGGACAAGATCGCATCGCGGATCGCGTTAGCCCGATGCGCTCCGACAACTGGTTCTGCGAACTCGGAATATTTCGCCAAAACCTCATCGCGCGACATAGGCGCCTCGGGGCCACCGCGGGCGTGGATATCTCCCGAATGCAAAATGCGCCCGTCCGTTGTCTCAATTGATACATCTGCCCAGCGCCCACCCGGGAACCGTTGCGAATGCCTCTCTTCCTCACTCACGTGTATACGGGAAATCAGGCCCGCGATCCGGGGGTCGGACAGTCCGGGCCCTGAGATATGCTCGGCTCCGATACGGCCATACAGAACCTGAACTGCAACAGCGAAGGGCAGAGAGTACTGTGCTTGCGAAGTGGTCGCGGGCATTCCAGAAAACAGTCGCACGGCCTCACAAAAAGTGTTGATCTGGATCGAATGGATCTGGTCACCGACCAAACTGTGGTTCGACATCAGCGCGCGGACCCCATCTATCGCGGCGTGGGCCCAGCGGCAGATCGGGTACGGCTTCACATATTGATACTCAACCTGCCAAAACCTGCCCAAATCCGCCCAATGCGGGGCGGCAGTCTCGGCCTCGATCGTGATGGCAGGTGCCCCGGTAAACCCCCGCTCGGCCAGAATCGCCGCGGACAGGCCGACCATCGCACCCCATCCCGAACCATCATGCAGCATCGTGGGATTGGCGATCTCGCGCATCATCTGGCTGCGCGGCCCATGATATTCGGCGATCCCCAGCGCCTGCCGCAACTGGTCTGGAGTGAGCCCGCGCAATCGGGCCGCCATTGCGACCACGCCCAGCGCATTCCAGGCCCCAGAGGTGTGATAATCGCTGACCGAAGCGTGCAGCGAAATCCCCGCGCGGCCCGCGATTTCATAGCCAGAGATCACAGCAGCCAAGGCCTGCGGGCCAGTCAAATTCGGGCAATGCGTGGCAAGCGCAACCAACGCAGGCAGCACAACCACGCCGATATGGCCTTTGGTCGGGTTATACCCGTCATGCCCGTCCAGATTGTCTGTCTGTGTCGCCGCCGCATAGGCAGCGCCAGCCATACTGACGGGTCGCCCGTCAAACATCAGCCGAGCGCTAAAGGAAGAATCCGTGCTGGCGTAAAGCAATGCCGCCGTATCCCGCGCGATCACGCCTGCTTCCATCGGGCCGGAGGCAATCAGGATGCCCATAGTGTCCACCATCATCAGCGCCGCTGCCTCTTTGGCGCTGTCTGGCATTTCCTCGGGTGGACGATTTAGGACGAAATTTGCAACGCGGGCGAACGTATCGGTCATTCGGCAGGCTCTATAGCGGGCTTAGAGACGTCACGCAGCCGATATCCCGCAGGATCAAAAGGAGGTTCAGCCAGAATAGTTGCGCGATGCGGTTTGCCGAGGATGAACACCTCAACCCTATCACCGGGTTTTGCGACTTGCGGGTTTGCGAACCCAAGGGCCAGCGATTTACCGACCGAATACCCGAAGCCACCCGATGTCACGCGCCCGACCGAATGACCATCTGGTGTAAAGATCGGCTCACCGCCCGAGGCGTCGGCGGTGTCCACCTCAATTTCGAACATCGACAAAACCTCACGCACAGGATTGTTCTTGATGGCCAGATAGGCCTGCTTGTGCAGGAAATCCTTGTCCAGCTTGATGAGGCCGTCCAGCCCGACTTCTTGCGGCCAGTATTCCTGACTGTACTCTCGCCCCCACGAGCCGTAGCCCTTTTCGATACGCAGACTACCCAGCGCACGGCCGCCAACTGGGCCGCCGCCTTGCTCTTTCGCGGCCTCCAGCAAGGCCGTGTAAAGCGCAACCTGATCGCTCTCAGCGCAGTGCAGCTCCCACCCAAGGTCGCCGGTAAAACTGACACGGATGGCGAGGCAGGAAACGCCCGCCACGTCTATCTGACGTGAACGCATGAAGCGGAACCCTTCGTTGGACAGATCCGCATTGGTCAGCCGTTGCAGCACATCGCGCGATTTCGGGCCGGCGACGTTGAACCCGGCGATACGGTTTGTGGCAACCTCGAAACGGGTACCTTCAGGCAGATCAACCATGTTGAAGAACCGCTGGTGATAGCGCTCGGCCATGCCCGAGCCGATCATCATGTATTCGTCATCGGCGACTTTGGTGATGGTAAAGTCCCCGGCAACGCCTCCGCGCACTGAAATCAACGGGGTCAAACACGACCGGCCAACCTCGGTCGGTATCCGGTTGGCAACAAGACGATCCAGCCAATCATGCGCCCCTGGCCCCTTGATCACATAGTTGGCGAAGTTCGAGATGTCGATCACACCCACAATGTCGCGCAACATCTGCACCTCTCGGCCAACCGGTTCCCACCAATTCTGGCGGGTGAAGCCGTTGGTTTCGACCACACCGGGTTGATCAGCGAACCAGAGGGGGTGTTCCCACCCGCAGTTCAGGCCAAAGACGCAGCCCATCTCCTTTTGCATCTGATAGGCCGGGCGCAGGCGCGCGG
The DNA here is from genome assembly GCF_056533885.1 of Ruegeria sp. F12. Taxonomy (NCBI): domain Bacteria; kingdom Pseudomonadati; phylum Pseudomonadota; class Alphaproteobacteria; order Rhodobacterales; family Roseobacteraceae; genus Ruegeria; species Ruegeria sp. F12. Next base: position 129,621 of record NZ_JBQFOV010000006.1, read on the forward strand.
GGCGTCCGGCGCTGCGCTCTTCGTTCGGGAAATGGATGGCGAAGCGGTGCGTATAAACGTCCTGCACCCGCGCCTTTGTGAAGGCCTTGTCGGCCCAGTCGCCGAACCGCGCCAGATCCCAGGCAAACATGTCGTGTTGCGGCTCGCCCTCGATCATCCATTGCGCCGACAACAGGCCAAGCCCGCCCGATTGCGAAAATCCGGGGATGATCCCGGTGCAGCAGAAATAGTTCTGCAACTCGGGCACAGGCCCCCAGATCGCATTACTGTCCGGCGACCAGATCATCGGGCCATTGATTACCCGCTTCACCCCCGCAGTTGCCGCAACGGGCACGCGTTCGGTGGCCCGGATAACGTTTTCCATGATGCGGTCCAGATCGTCGGGGAACAGATCGTGGGCGAAATCCAGCGGTGTGCCGTTTTCGGCCCAAAACCGCATGTCCTTCTCATAGGCCCCGATCAGCAAGCCATTGCCCTCTTGCCGGAAGTAGTACTCGCCATCCCGGTCGGCGATGGACGGCAAGCGACGGCCCAACGCGGCGACTTCATCAATCGCTTCGGTGACAAAATACTGATGTTCAGTCGGTTGCAGGGGCAGTTCGATCCCAGCCATCGCGGCCACTTCACGCCCCCACAATCCACCGGCATTGACCACCCACTGTGTGTGGATATCGCCCTTTTCGGTGCGTACGATCCACGTTCCGTCAGGCTGTTGATCAGTTCCTAACACGGGACAAAACCGTTCAATACTGGCGCCCATCGCGCGTGCTCCAGCGGCATAGGCATGTGTTACACCCGAGGGATCAACATTGCCGCCATCGGGTTCGAACATGATGCAGCGGATGTCATCGAACTGCGCTAGCGGGTGCAGTTCCATCGCCTGTTCGCGGCTGATCTCGTGGAAGTTCAGGCCGTAGAAACGCGCCTTGGCCTCTTGCAGACGCAGTTGGTGTTCGCGGTCCTCGGTTTGCGCCAGATAGAGCGACCCGGATTGAAACACGCCACAGCCCTGTCCGGTTTCCTTCTCTAACTCTTTGTACAGGTTCATCGTGTAGTGCTGAATGCGCGTGATGTTGTTGTTGTCATGCAGCCCGTGGATATTGGCCGCTGCGTGCCACGTGGACCCACTGGTCAACTCATCGCGTTCCAGCAGGACAACGTCAGTCCAGCCCAGCTTGGCCAGGTGATACAGGATCGAGCAGCCGACCAGCCCCCCTCCGATGACAACGGCCTGAGCATGGGTTTTCATTGGCGCACCTCCTACAGAGCTTGCACGAAAGTCAGCCACAGGTCAGGGGCTACTGATGCTCTGTTCCCGACGCAAAATGTCGGTAATGACGATCAAAGCGCCGGAAGTAAACGCCGCGTCGGCGGATCATCGCCCGGTGACACCAAACGCGCGATGTCGTGAGCGTTTGTGTCTTGAAATGAGACGCACTGATTCTTTGATTAAATTAGGAAGCACGAAAATACGTGCCGAATAGGTCGAAACGCGACGGGACAGGCTGGTTTGAAACACGGTGAAGACCGCGTGGATCAGCAGAAATCTTGAAAAGTTCCTAAAATGTTCTATATTTGTTCCACGTGAATGTCTGAGGTGGAACGGAGGTATTCGAGCTATGGCCAACGCTGCCCGTCAAAGCTGGTACGACGCACCCAGCAACGACTATCACATGCTGCCCGTCACGGACCGGCAGATGCGCTATGCGCGCGCGATTGCCCAGCAATCGGCGCTTGAAATCCCGGTCGAGGCACAACGCGACCGCAGGGCCATGTCCCAGTGGATTTCGGCGCATAAACAGGATGACCCGTCACCATTTGCCAATTACCCGACCGGCAAACAGGTCGCTTTTGCCGAACGGATCTCGCGTTCCAAACGCAGACCGATACCGTCTGAGTGTTTCCGCGACAAGCAAATGATGTCCCGGTGGATTGACACCAACAAATAGGCTCTAGTCCGAGTGGTTTCGGGCATAAAGTGCCACGGCAGCGGCGACGAAGAGGCCCAGCAGGATGTAGCCTGTCACCGCTTCTGACACAGCCAACGCGCGGCACAGGCCGGTTGGGGCCATGTCGCCATATCCAACGGTGGTGAAGGTGACATATGAGAAATACAGGATGTCCCCCGGTCCACTGGCACCGACCACGCAGTTGTCTTTATAGCCGAACGCACCATAGACGGCGGCGAACAGGAAGGGGACGACCTGAATAAAGGATACGCCCATCAAGAACAGCACGCGGCGCGGGGATTTCACCTGTGTCATATAGTACCACGATTGCGAGAAGATCCACAGGAACAGGCCCACGGATGCAAACGTGCCCAACGTATCGCCCGCCGTTGATTCACTAAGGCGGGAAAGGCCGAACCAGGCAAAGAAGCTGGCCAAAACCATACCGCCTGCGGCAAGCAGGGTCGATTTCCATTCTTCCAACGTTGTCGGCTCGCGGCGCATGTCGTCTCCGTCTTTAACGGGTGCGATGATCGGGGTTTCGCCCCGCCCGTGCAACCGAGTGGTTTAGTCTGCGCCCAAATGTTCCTGCCCGCGTTGGCGCGCCAGCCCGATCTGCTTCTGCCGCTCGCGGAAGCGCTTCTTGTCAGCTTCCGAGGTTTCATCCACACATTGATGGCACGAGACGCCGTGTTCATATTCAGGGCGTTTCATATCCTCGGGCAGGATCGGACGGCGGCAGCCATGGCACAGGTTGTGGGGCCCCTCGACCAGCCCGTGCCCCACGGACACGCGATTGTCGAAGACGAAACACTCACCCTGCCAAGTGCTGTCCTCGGCGGGCATTTCCTCAAGATATCGCAGGATACCGCCTTTCAGGTGATAGACATCCTCGACCCCCTGACCCAGCAGGAAGTTGGTGGATTTCTCGCACCGGATACCGCCGGTGCAGAACATGGCAACACGCTTGTTGTGAAAGCGGTCCTTGTTTTCCTCCCACCAGGCCGGGAATTCGCGGAAACTGGCTGTTTCAGGGTCTATTGCTCCTTTAAACGTACCAATCGCCACCTCATAATCGTTGCGGGTGTCGATCACCACCACATCGTCGGAACGGATCAGGTCGTTCCACTCCTCCGGCTCGACATAGTTGCCGACACGGGCGCGCGGATCGACATCCGGCTGGCCCATGGTCACGATCTCTTTCTTCAGGCGCACCTTCATCTTGCCGAAAGGCGGATGGTCGGCGGTGGCCTCTTTCCATTCCAGATCGGCGCAACCCGGCAGCGCTTTGATATGCGCCAGCACGGCGTCAATCCCGGCGCGCGGGCCCGCGATGGTGCCGTTGATCCCCTCTTGCGCAAGCAGCAGCGTGCCTTTGACCGATTGTGCACGGCACAGGTCCAGCAAGGGTTCGCGCAGGGCGGTGTGATCAGCGAAACGGGTGAAGTGATAGAGGGCAGCGATGGTATACATGCGCGCGGTCTAGCCCCACGCGCGCAGAGTCGCAAGGGATCGGATTGACGCCCCCCGCTCGCCCCCTTACCGATAGCTGAAAAGGAGAACGCGATGACCCATGCCCTGATCGTAATCGACGTCCAGAACGATTTCTGCCCCGGCGGTGCGTTGGCCGTTCCCGGCGGCGATGAGATCGTCGCCCCGATCAACGCGATTATGGATGAGTTCGACGCGGTGATCCTGACGCAGGACTGGCATCCGGCAGGGCATTCCTCATTCGCCAGCTCGCATGTAGGAAAGAACCCATTTGACGTAGCAGAAATGCCCTATGGCCCGCAGGTGCTCTGGCCGGATCATTGCGTGCAGGGAACGCAGGGCGCAGCGTTTCATCCCGATCTGCGCATCGAAGGCGATTTGATCATTCGAAAAGGGTTTCGCAGCGCGATTGACAGCTACTCAGCCTTTTTCGAGAACGATCAGACTACGCCAACCGGGTTGGAGGGCTATCTCAACACCCGAGGCATCCGCAAACTCACAATGGTGGGCCTGGCCACGGATTTCTGCGTTCACTTCTCAGCCGTGGACGCGGCGCGGTTGGGTTTTGAGGTGACGGTGAATATGGGACTGTGCCGCGCGATTGATCTGGACGGCTCGCTGACGGCAGCAGAAACAGCGATGAAGGCTGCCGGTGTGACCTTGGCTTAGGGCGCGGAGCCCGAATCCAACAGATATTTCAGGATCACAAAAATAATAACCGCCAGCCCAAGAGCCACGCCAATGCGGGCGGGCAAGGTGCGGCGTTCCGGCGTTGCCGGGGATTTATAGCGCGGGTTCGGGGTCCAGTCAGCGGTGTTGCGTCGCTGACCGTTGCGCGGGCGGGCCGATTTGACGTCCCGAAGGAATTTCCAAAAGTCGAATTCGCCGCAATATTCGCCCTGAACACCCATTTCCCGAATGTTGGCAAACAGCGCTTTCAGAATCCGTTCACGCTCGGCCTCGTCACGGGGTCGATAAAAGCCATGCATCAACTGGCTTCCGGTCGCGTCCAGACCGAAACCTGCATCCTGAAAGATCTTGCGGATTTTCGGAGAAGCCGCCCGCAGTGCATCCGCCGTTTTCACATTGCGGAACATTGCGCGCAAAACGGGCTTTTTCGAAGCCCCCTCCGCGCCTTGCTCGCCTTCTCCGTCCCCCGGATCGACAACAACGATGTCAAAATCGTACTCGAGAACCATTCACTAACTTAACCTCGACTTCCCAACCCCTCTTCTCACTAACCGGTGAAAAGATCACACAATTTGCTCGCTTTGTGACCTGAGCTTGTCATTGTCACCAAACCAGCGACTCTTGCCATTCCACACACCGATTGATCTAACAACGGAAATCGCAGGAGTTCCTCATGGTCGATATTGCGGCACGTGTGTACAATCATAAATGGCAGATTGACCCAATTATACGGTCTTTAATCGACACAGATTTCTACAAACTGCTGATGTGCCAGTCAGTGTTTCGAAATCGGCCCCAAACGGAAGTGGTGTTTTCGCTGATCAATCGGTCGAATCACATCCCCCTCGCCAAGCTTATTGATGAGGGCGAACTGCGCGAACAGCTCGATCATATCCGCTCCCTCAGCCTCAGCCGCGGCGAAAGCACATGGCTGCGGGGCAACATGTTCTACGGCAAGCGGCAGATGTTCCGATCCGATTTCATGGAGTGGTTCGAGAACCTACGCCTGCCACCCTACCATCTTGAACGCAAGGGCGATCAGTACGAACTGACCTTCGAAGGCAAGTGGCATGAGGTCATGCTTTGGGAAATCCCGGCCCTGGCCGTGTTGATGGAATTGCGATCCCGCGCGGTTCTGAACGACATGGGCCGGTTCGAATTGCAGGTGCTCTATGCCCGCGCCATGACGCGCGTCTGGGAAAAAATTGAGCAACTGCGTGACATTGATGGGCTGGGCATTGCTGATTTCGGAACGCGTCGCCGGCATTCCTTTCTATGGCAGGACTGGTGCGTGCAGGCGATGATCGAAGGCTTGGGACCCGCATTTACAGGCACGTCAAACTGCCTGATCGCCATGCGGCGCGAGGTTGAGGCCATCGGCACCAACGCGCATGAGCTACCCATGGTCTATTCCGCGCTGGCCAACACGGACGCCGAATTGGCGCAAGCGCCCTATGATGTTCTCAGCGATTGGCATGATGAGCATGAGGGCAACCTGCGTATCATCCTGCCTGACACCTATGGCACTCAGGGCTTTTTGGATCGCGCGCCCGACTGGCTGGCAGGCTGGACTGGCATCCGCGTGGACAGTGGTGATCCGGCGACGGGGGCGGAAACCGCCATCAACTGGTGGAAATCACGCGGCGAGGATCCGCGCGAGAAGCGCGTGATCTTTTCCGACGGGCTGGATGTTGACAAGATCCGCGAGTTGCACGGCCAGTTTGCCGGACGGACCAATATTTCCTTTGGCTGGGGTACATTGCTGACCAACGATTTTCGCGGGTTGGTGCCGGATGACGCGCTTGCACCGTTTTCTCTGGTCTGCAAAGCGGTCTCGGCCAACGGGCGCTCGACGGTCAAATTGTCGGACAATCCCGAAAAGGCGATGGGTCCGGCGGATGAGATCGAACGTTACAAACGCGTCTTCGGGGTTGGTGCGCAACAGGCGATCGAAGTGATCGTTTAGACCCTAACCATGGAAAGTCGCCACGGTTTTGAGCTGTGAAAAGCCATAGAGCGCCTCGAAACCCTTTTCGCGGCCATGGCCAGATTTACCGACGCCACCAAAGGGCAGCTCGACGCCGCCGCCTGCCCCGTAATTATTGACGAAAACCTGCCCCGCATGCAGCCGTTTCGCCAGTCGCATCTGCCGCGCGCCGTCGCGGGTCCAGATGCTGGCGACAAGCCCATAGTCGGTACTGTTGGCGATCTCTGCGGCTTCGTCCTCGGTGTCGAACGGGATCAGCACCTGCACCGGGCCGAAAATCTCATCCTGCGCCAACGTATGATCAGGCGGCACATCGGCGAACAGGGTTGGCCGCACATAAGCACCTTGAGCCGGAGCATCCTCAACGATTTGTCCCTGCGCCACGATGGTCAGATCTTTGCCTTTGGCCAGAAATCCTTCGACAATCTGTTGTTGCCGAGCCGAGATTAAAGGCCCCACCCGCAAATCCTGCACCGCAGGTCCAACGGTCAGATCAGCATAGGCCGCAACCATGCGCGCCTTGACTTGGCTATAGACCCCACGCTGCACCAGAATACGGGACGAGGCCGAACAGGTCTGCCCCGCGTTCTGAATACCCGCATTCACCAGAAACGGAAGGGCCGCGTCCAGATCGGCATCATCAAACACCAGTTGCGGGGATTTTCCGCCCAATTCCAACGTCACTGGTACAACATTGCGCCCCGCCGCCTGCTGCACCAAGGCCCCTGTCGCGACCGACCCTGTGAACGAGATATGGTGGACGCCTGGATGCGCCGACAGTGCAGCTCCGGCCTCGGCCCCTAAACCCGGCACCACGTTCAACGCACCAGCTGGCAAACCCGCTTGTTGGGCCAGATGAGCAAAGGCCAGCGCGGTCAGGCAAGCCTCTTCCGCCGGTTTCAGGACGCAGGCATTGCCCATCGCCAGTGCTGCCCCGACCGAACGCCCGATGATCTGCATCGGGTAATTCCACGGCACGATATGGCCCGTCACCCCATGGGGTTCGCGCAGGGTATAAACGGTGTAGCCGTCCAGATAGGGAATCGTCTCGCCCATAACCTTATCCGCCGCGCCGCCGTAGAATTCGCAATACCGCGCCAACGCCACCGCATCCGCGCGCGCCTGAGTCAGCGGTTTGCCCACATCCATCGCCTCCAACGCGGCCAGATCGTCCGCGCGTTCAAGTACCAACTGACCCAATCGGGTCAGGATCCGCCCGCGTTCCATTGCAGTTTTACGGCCCCAATCCTCATCTAGTGCTGCCTGCGCAGCCGCGACCGCCGCGTCGACATCAGACGAATCCCCCCGCGCGATGCGACAGATTTCCGTACCGTCCGAGGGGTTGATCAAAGGCAGGTCGACGCCAGCAGAGGGCGCGATCCACTCTCCACCAATCAAACAAAGTGCGGGGTTGAACCAAAGAGGATTGGGCATGTTTCTCTCCATTCAGGCTCTAATCAAACATTTCAGCCAGCAAGCGTCCCGATATCAGGCAGCACCGGCGCGGCGTCGATCAGGGTACGGGTATAGCTGTGCTGCGGATGGGCAAAGACCTGCTCGGTCTCGCCTTGTTCCACGATCTTGCCCGCCTGCATGACCATCACCCGATCAGTGATCGTGCGCACCACGCTTAAGTCGTGGCTGATGAACAGATAGGTCAGGTCATAGGTCGCGCACAGCTCGGCCAGCAGATCCAGGATTTGCGCACGAACTGAAACATCAAGGGCCGAGACCGCTTCATCAAACAGGATCAATTCGGGGCGGATGATCAAGGCACGGGCAATGGCGATACGCTGACGCTGCCCGCCCGAGAACTCGTGGATGTATTTCCCAGCGTCATTAGGGCTGAGGCCGACGGCGGTCAGCATTTCTGCGATCCGGTCCTGCCGCTCGGTCCCAGTAGGCGGCGTGTCCAGCAAATGAAACGGTTCGGTGATCAAACGCGCGACTTTGTGGCGGGGGTTGAAGCTGCCATAGGGGTCCTGAAACACCACTTGCATCTTACGACGCACCGCAGGGTTTGGTTTGTGGCCCGTGAAAACGGGTGCGCCATCCAGACGGATTTCCCCAGCTTGCACCTCTTCCAAGCCCAGAATCGCACGCGTTAGGGTCGATTTTCCACATCCAGACTCACCTACCAAACCCAGTCGTTCACCACGATTGAGCGTAAAGCTGACCTGATCCACCGCGCGGTGGTGGCCCGGCTTGTCGAACAGACCCTTGCGCGGCAAGCGATAGTCGCGGACGACCTGAGTGACCTCTAACAACGGGCGATCCCCCGCTGTGTCGGGCAAGGCCACCTGATGACCCGAGGCCTCAAACAGCATACGGGTATAAGGGTGCTGCATGTTTCGCAGCAGATCGTCGGTGGGGCCAGCTTCCACGACCTCGCCGTGCCGCATCACGACGATCTGGTCTGCCATGTCAGCGACCACGGCCAGATCATGGGTGATCATCAGCAGACCCATGCCGTATTCGCGCACCAACCCCTTCAGCAGATCGAGGATTTGCGCCTGCGTTGTTACATCCAGCGCGGTTGTCGGCTCATCCGCGATCAGCAACGTGGGCCGCAAGGCAATTGCCATGGCGATGACAACGCGCTGGCGTTGCCCGCCCGACAACTCATGCGGATAGCGAGACAGGGGAAAGCGCTCCGGGGGAAGGCCCACGCGGCGCAACACTTCCTTCGTGCGGTCCAGAGCCTGCGTGGCAGGCATGGCCTTATGGATCAGGATAGTTTCCATGACCTGATCGCCGATGGTCTTCACCGGGTTCAGGGCTGTCATCGGCTCCTGAAACACCATCCCGATCTTGGCACCACGCAGGGCACACATCCCGGCTTCGGGAGTGGTCAGCACGTCGCGCCCTTCCAGCCGGATCTCGCCCTGCGTCTGCGCCCCGTTGGGCAACAGCTGCATCACGGCCAAAGCGGTCATCGACTTGCCCGAGCCGCTTTCACCTGTCACGGCGACGATCTGGCCGGGATCAATGGACAGGTTAATCTGCTTCAGGATCGGCGCCCCGTGGATTGACAGCGACAGGTTTTCGACCTCAAGCAAACTCATGCGCGCGCCACCCTGATCCGAGGGTCCAGCCAATCGCGCAGCCCATCGCCCAGCAGGTTCAGACCCAGCACCGTGACAATGATCGCCAGCCCTGGTATCAGAGCCAAATGCGGGGCAAAACTGACCATTGTCTGCGCATCGGCCAGCATGCGGCCCCAGCTAGGTGTGGGCGGTTGCGCACCAAGTCCGACGTAAGACAGCCCGGCTTCGGCCAGTATCCCCAGCGAGAACTGGATGGTGCCCTGTACGATCAGCAGATTGGCGACATTGGGCAGGATATGTTCCGCCGATATGCGCGCAGCACCCTTGCCCGAGACACGGGCGGCGAGGATGAACTCACGCTCCCACAGGGACAGCGCCGCGCCGCGGGTGATACGGGCGAAGACGGGGATGTTAAAGATACCGATGGCGAAAATCGCGTTGATCGCCCCTGCGCCGAATACGGCTGTGATCAGGATCGCAATGACCAGCGATGGGAAGGCAAAGACCAGATCATTGCCGCGCATGATCACCTCATCCAGCCAAGATCCTTTGCGCGCCGCCGCTGTCAGGCCAAGCGGCACGCCCAGCGCCATACCGATACCCACGGCAACTAGGGCGACCGCAATCGACGTGCGCGCGCCCACCATAATCATCGAGAACATGTCGCGCCCGAAATGATCCGTGCCAAACCAGTTCTGTGCGCTTGGCGTCTTTAGCTTGCCGGGAATATCCATCGCGGCGTGGTCGTAAGGTGTCCAGACAAAGGACACCAGCGCCGCCAGCAGAACCAGCGAGGACAGCAAGGCGCCAAGGATCAGGTTGCGGCTCATGTCCGGCTCCTGAGGCGGGGATCGACGGCAGCATAAGCCAGATCGACCAGGAAATTCACGGTGATGACGGCAAAGACCAGCAACATGACAACCGATTCCACCACAATCAGATCACGGGCCGAGATCGCCTGAAACACCAAGCGCCCAAGGCCGGGCAGATAGAAGACCTGCTCGATAATGATCGACCCAGCCAAGAGGAATGAAAACTGCAGCCCAATGATGGTCAGCACCGGGATCAGCGCGTTGCGGACGCCGTGCCGCCACAGGGCCTGACGGCGCGACAGACCCTTGGCGCGAGCAGTGCGCATGAAATCCTCGCCCAGAATATCCAACAGAGATGACCGCTTGACCCGCGCCAGAATCGCTGCTTGCGGCAAGGCCAGCGCGACGGCGGGCAGCGTCAACGAATGCAACCCGGTCCAAAACCCCTGATCCCAACCTGCGAACCCTCCGGCGTTGAACCAGCGCAGGTTTATGGCAAAGATCAGCACCAGCATCATGGCAAACCAGAAATTGGGCACCGCAATGCCCAGCTGCGTCGCACCCATCACGGTCAGATCGCCGGGCTTGCCCCGACGCGCAGCAGCGTAAATCCCGGCAGGGAAGGCAATCAGTGTCGACAAGGTCAATGCATAGAGCGCCAGCGGCAAAGACACCCAAAGCCGATCCTGGATCATCTGCGAAACTGGCGTGCGATAGGTATAGGAGGTGCCGAAATCACCCGCCAGCATTCCGCTGACCCAGTTGAAGTAGCGCTCAAGCTTTGAGCCATCCAAGCCCAACTCAGCCCGTAGCGCAGCTAGCGTGTCCTCTTGCGCGTTTACGCCCAGCATGAAGGATGCCGGATCGCCCGGTGCAACCTCGATCACTGCGAAGATCACGACCGAGGCAACGGCCAGGCTGATCATCAGCGATATCAAACGTTTGAGAGCGTAGCGCAGCATAGATCGCACGTTAGGGTCACAGGCGCCGTTGGTCCAGCGTCTAAGGTATCAGCAAATAAGCAGAAACCGCGTAGCCGACGATCGCGGCATAGCCCAGAGGATAGATCCACTTAACCGCGTAATTGTCCAACTTGCGCGCTGTGTCTTCGCGCCCGGCGACCTTGAGTCTGCGCAAGGCGACATTGAAAACGATCAACGCCCCGGTCATCAGGAACATCCATTGCAGAACGAAATCCAGAAAGGTCAGATAGCCCAGCTTGGGCAGATCAGCAGAAATCGCCCAGTTGAAAGCAACGAAGACCAGCAGGTTGCCCCCCGCAATCTCGATCCGTTTGCGGTATTCGTCCAGAAAGAACAGCGCCCAGCCAACAGCAACGAGTACCAGCATGGGCATGAACACCCGGATCATGTAGTAGGTTTGATGCCTGCTGCCCTGAAAGGCCAGCGCCAACTGATCGCTATCTTTCCCCGACAGACCCTGAACCTGGGTTTTCACCATTCGCGCATTGCCCAGAACCCATTCTTCCTCGCCCAGCAGATCGCCCAGACCCGAGTAGTCTTCCAGCGGGTAATACGTCACGTAATCCGCGGGAAAGACTGAAACGACCTCGAAATAGAAATCCTGCGTGTCGAACGGATACTTGCGGAAATCGAAATGAGGGGCCTGCAAGGTCAGCGAAGATTTCTCGACATAAACCACCCGCCCGTCGCTGCGCAGCGAGGCGGCGGCCTCGTGAATCCATTTGTTGGATTGCTGATTGTGGATCACGAAGGCGGGCATGACGGCGCCAATCTCGGCCGCGTGGTCCGCCAAGTCAGACGGGTTGAAGACCCGAATATCCCGTCCCGTCTTCTCTGCGTCAAACGCCAGCAGAGGGTCCGTCCATTCGAACCGCAAAACCGCCACCGCCCCATAGTTTTCCGCCTTTTGATCGACGCTAGTAATCTGGTTGATCCTAATCCCGACGCCCACATTCAACGGATTTTCGGGGGTGCCGGCCAGTGCATCCAACCGGGTGCTAAGCGCATTTTGCGCACCCGCCATCGAGGCCAGCCCGCAGAGCGTACACACGCATAGCAAAAGAACACGGAAAGACGTCATGATACTGCTCACCCTGACCCTGGCAAAACTTGGGGCCGCGCAACACGGCCCCAGTTCCGGTCATTCAGACCAACTGATCTGCGTCAGATCGATGGCAGCCGTGGGCGCGTTCTCCCACAGGCCCTGCACACCTGCTTTGGCAACACCCAGCTTGGCCAGCTGGAACAGGTAGCCATTGACGAAATCAGTGGCGATCAGGCGTTGCGCATCGCCCAGCAATTTCTTGCGCTGATCCGGATCGGTGGTTTCGTTCAACAGTTCCATCAGAGCCTGAAAATCGCTGCTGTCATATTGGAAGTAATAGTCGGGCCGCGCATAGATGCCGATATCCATCGGCTCGGTATGGCTGACGATTGTTAGGCCGAAATCCTTGCCCTTGAACACCGATTCCAACCATTGCGCCCATTCAACATTGATGATCTCGGCCTTGATCCCGACCTCGGCCAGTTGCGCCGCGATGATCTCACCGCCGCGACGGGCGTAAGAGGGGGGCGGCAGGTGCAACGTGGTTTCGAACCCGTCAGCATAGCCTGCATCAGCCAGAAGCTGCGCGGCTTTCTTGGGGTCATAGGCCGAATTGCCGGTCAGATCGACATAGGCCGGATTGTGCGGTGCGAAATGAGTGCCGATGGGCGTGCCATAGCCGAACATCGCTCCGTCAATAATCGCCTGCCGATCGATCGCATGGGCCAAAGCCTGCCGCACGCGGATATCGTCAAAGGGTGGCTTTTTGTTGTTCGTGGACAGGATCGTCTCGCCCTCAGTCGAGCCGACCAGCACTTGAAACCGCGAATCCGCCTCGAACTGAGGCAGGTTTTCGGGGGCCGGGAAATTGTCGAACACATCCACATCATCGGCCATCATCGCAGCAAATGCAGCGGTCGGATCCGAGATAAACTTGAACGTAGCGGTCTCCAACGCGGGTTGATCGCCCCAATAGTTCGGGTTGCGGTTCAGCGTGATGCTGTCGCCCTGCACCCAGTCGCCAAAGGTATAGGCCCCGGTACCAACCGGGTTGGTCTTGATGTTCTCGATGCTTTCAGGCGCGACAATCACCGCATCGCCCCACGCCATGTTGAACAGGAAGTTCCCGTTCGGTGCAGACAACGTGACCTTGACAGTCAGCGGGTCCACCACCTCGACACTGTCGATCCCGGCAAACAGGGCTTTTTGCGCGTTGGCGCTGTCTTCGGCGCGGGCGCGGTCAAGGCTGAACTTGACGTCCTCGCCATCCATGGTCGAGCCGTCATGGAAGGTCACCCCATCATGCAGCTTGAAAGTATAGACGGTGCCGTCATCCGAAATCTCCCAGCTTTCCGCCAGCCCCGGCACGACCGAGCCATCGCCCATAAAACGGGTCAACCCTTCGAAGATATTAGTATAAACGACCGAATCGATGGCCTGCGCGGCTGCGCTTGTCGGGTCCAGATGCGGAGGCTCCAACTGCATCGCAATGGTAATATCGGATTTGGCCCAAGCCTGCCCGGCGAAGAGGCTGGCTCCCACGGCCAACACCGACGCAAAGGACCGAAACGTCTGCTTTGTCATGTAAATCACTCCCCACAGAAAATGTGTGACCCTTCGTTTCCGAGGGTCGTTCTGAGACCAATGTCCCCATAAACCCAAGGTCAATCAAGGAAATGTTCGCGCAACCGGGGTTTCTATGGCCCCTGTCGATCTGTTATGCCGCGCTGCAACATGAACCCCGGAGCAACGATCATGAGTGCCACCGCCCGCAAAAAAGCCCCAAACGCCCAGGATATCCGCGACCTCAAAGGCGGCGAGCCCATCGTCAGCTTGACCGCGTATACCACGCCGATGGCGCGGTTGATGGATGCCCATTGCGATTTCGTACTGGTGGGCGACAGCGTCGGCATGGTGCTGCACGGGCTGGAATCGACGCTGGGCGTGACGATGGAGATGATGGTGATGCACGGGCAAGCCGTCGCCCGGGGGCTGAGCAGCGCGATGATGGTCATCGACATGCCCTTTGGCAGCTATGAACACTCGCCTGCCGACGCCTTTCGCAATGCCGCGCGGCTGATGGCTGAAACCGGCGCCGGTGCCGTCAAGCTGGAGGGCGGGGTTGAGATGGCCGAGACCATCCGATTTCTGGTCAAGCGCGGCATTCCGGTGATGGCCCATATCGGCCTGACCCCACAATCGATCAACACGCTGGGTGGCTACAAGGTACAGGGCCGCGATGATCAGGCCGAGGCGGTTCTGGCCGACGCCCACGCCGTCGCAGGCGCAGGCGCGTTTTCGGTCGTGTTAGAGAAGGTTCCGCAAGGCCTGGCCGATCGCATCACAGCAGAGGTTGCGATCCCCACCATTGGCATCGGTGCATCTGCGGGCTGTGACGGGCAAATTCTTGTGGTCGACGACATGGTGGGCTTTTTCACCGCCTTCAAACCGAAATTCGTCAAACGCTATGCCGAACTTGGCCCCTTGGCCGAGGCCGCCATCGCCGAATACGCCGCCGAAGTGCGCGCCCGCAGCTTTCCGGCGGACGAACATGTTTTTGCGGATCAGGCCCCGTCCAAAGGACCAAAGACATGACAGCCCCCATCCTGCGCCGCCTTACCGATCTGCGCGCGCTGACATCCCAATGGCACCGCAACGGCGAGGTCATCGGCGTGGTCCCCACCATGGGCGCGCTGCATCAGGGGCATCTGTCGCTGGTTGAGGCCGCCAAGGCCGGGGCCGACCGCGTCATTGTCACGATCTTTGTGAACCCCAAGCAGTTCAACAACCCCGAAGACTTGGCCAATTATCCGCGCACGGAACATGAGGACGCGCAGAAACTGGGCCCATTTGACGTGGATGCGATATATGTGCCCGATCCTGATGAGATCTATCCGCAGGGCTTTGCCTCCACCGTTTCCGTCACCGGCCTGACCAATGTGATGGAGGGTGAATTCCGCCCCGGTCATTTCGATGGCGTCGCCACTGTCGTCGCGAAGCTGTTCCTGCAGACGCAGGCAGACAGAGCCTATTTCGGGGAAAAAGACTATCAACAACTGATGGTCGTGCGCCGTATGGCCCGCGATCTGGATATCCCGATTGAGGTTGTTGGCTGTCCCACGGTGCGCGAACCCTCGGGGCTGGCGATGTCCTCGCGCAACCTGCGTCTGTCGCCAGAGGGGTTGGAGGTTGCTGCCCACAAGCACCGGATCATGATCGAACTGGCCACCTCGCTGAAAGATGGCGCGGCATTCGACGCCTTGGCCGCGCGGGCACAGACCGATCTGCTGGCAGCGGGCTTTACGCAAGTCGAATATATCCAACTGCGCTGCGCCGAGACGCTGGATCCGCTGACCCATGCCGACCGCCCCGCCCGGCTGTTTGTGGCCGCTTGGGCGGACGGCGTGCGACTGATCGACAATATTCCGGTCTGATCGCTCTGGCCCCAGCCACGCTGTTTGCGCTAAAGTCCTGCAAAACCAATACCGGAGGGGGGCGCAGGGCATGACCTATATTCTCGCCATTGATCAGGGCACCACATCATCGCGGGCCATTCTGTTTGACGCTGAAATGCAGCGCGCTGGCACCGCACAGCACGAATTCACCCAGCATTTCCCGCAGGAAGGCTGGGTCGAACACGACCCCGAGGAAATCTGGGACAGCGTTTTGCGGGTCTGCCGCGAGGTGATGGAAACCAATGGCGTCACCCCCGACCAAATCGCCGGTATCGGCATCACCAACCAGCGTGAAACCACCGTGGTCTGGGATCGCGCCACCGGGAAACCGATCCACAACGCCATCGTCTGGCAGGACCGCCGCACCGCCGAGATTTGCGCCCGCTACAAACAAGCCGGTTGCGAGGATGATGTGACGGCCCAGACCGGCTTGCTGCTGGACCCATATTTCTCGGGCACCAAGGTGAAATGGCTGCTGGATACCGTCCCCGGCGCGCGCGAAAAGGCCGAACCCGGAGAGCTGCTGTTCGGCACCATCGACAGCTTCCTGATCTGGCGTCTAACCGAAGGCCGCAGCCACGCCACCGACGCCACAAACGCCGCCCGCACCCTGTTGTTCGACATCCACAAAGGCGAATGGAGCACGGAGATCTGTGATCTACTGGACGTGCCGATGAATATGCTGCCGCAGGTCCATGATTGTGCCTCGGACTTCGGAGAAACGACCCTGTTTGGGGGAAATATCCCCATTTTGGGCGTCGCCGGCGACCAACAGGCCGCCACCATTGGGCAGGCGTGTTTTCAGCCGGGGATGATGAAATCCACCTATGGCACGGGCTGTTTCGCGCTGCTGAACACGGGCGACAAGCCGGTCGAATCGAAAAACCGTCTGCTGACTACCATCGCCTACCAGCTGGACGGCAAACGGACCTATGCGTTGGAGGGCTCGATCTTTGTGGCCGGGGCTGCGGTGCAGTGGCTGCGTGATGCGTTGCAGATCATCGAAACGGCCCCCGAAAGCGGAGAATTGGCGCAACAAGCAGACCCTAATCAGCATGTCGTGCTGGTGCCCGCTTTTACCGGGCTGGGCGCGCCTTACTGGAAACCCGATTGCCGGGGCGCAGTGTTCGGTCTGACCCGCAACTCAGGTCGGGCCGAGTTCGCCAAAGCCACCTTGGAAAGCATCGCCTACCAGACCCGCGATCTGTGGCACGCCATGCAAGGCGACTGGGGCGCGGATACCGATGTGACGCTGCGCGTTGATGGTGGCGCCAGCGCTTCGGATTGGGCGATGCAAGGGTTGTCGGATTATCTGGGTGCTGAGGTTGACCGTCCGGTGATGCAGGAAACGACTGCCTTGGGCGCGGCGTGGCTGGCCGGAATGCGCGCGGGGGTCTATCCCGATCAGCAAGGGTTCTCGGAGACCTGGGCGCTGGATCGCCGATTCAAACCAGAGATGTCGCAAGAGGATCGCGACGCCGCCTATGATCGATGGAAACGAGCTGTGTCAGCTGCGATGGCGTTCTGAACCCGGTGAGGGATCAGCTATGATCCTTCATCAACCGCTGCTTCTGACGTGACCAATCGCGTTTGGCCTGCGATTCACGCTTATCGTGCAGTTTCTTACCCTTGGCGATGCCGATCTTCAGCTTAGCCCGACCCTTGTGGTTGAAATACAAAACCAGCGGCACCAGCGTCATGCCCTTTCGCTGAGTCGCGTTCCACAGATTCGACAATTCTTTGCGCGACACCAACAACTTGCGGCGGCGGCGTTCTTCGTGTTTGAAGACTTTCGCCTGCTCATAGGGCGCGATATAGCTGTTGATCAGCCACAGCTCACCGTCATCGACCGAGGCATAGCTTTCGGCAATGTTCGAACCACCCGCGCGCAGAGATTTGACCTCGGAGCCTTCCAGCACAATGCCGCACTCAATATCCTCTTCGATCGCGTAATCGAAGCGGGCCCGCCGGTTTTCGGCGATGACTTTGTAATTCGGGTCGGTCTTCTGCTTTTGCTTGGCCATGACGCGTTGATTTAGGCGGCTTGGCGCGGCCTTGCAAGCCCTCAGGTCTTGGCCGAGATGATCAGGTCGGGGCCGAAAATCGTGTCGGCGTGGTTGTGCAGATAAATCTTGAGCCAGGGCGTGAATCGCGCGGGGTGGCGCTGCACCTCGGCCAGAAGATCGTGATAGTCGATCCAGCGGATATCCATCACCTCGTCGGGGTTCGGTTCGATCTGCAATGGCCCACGCACATGAGCGAGGAACACGTCCACCACCTCATGCTCGATCATCGAATTGCCCACATCGGCGTGGTATTCCAGCCGGTGACGGTATTCGGGATAAAGCCCGGTAATCCCCAACTCTTCGCGCAGACGGCGCACTGCGCATTCCGAGGGCGTCTCACCCCAGTCGGGATGGGTGCAGCAGGTATTCGCCCACAGGCCCGGCGTATGGTATTTGCCCATCGCCCGGCGTTGCAGCAAAATCTCGGTGCCGCGCACGACAAAGACCGACACCGCCTTGTGCCGCAAACCCTTTTCATGCGCTTCAAGCTTGTCCACGGGGGTCAACTCGCCATCGACCCAGGCCGGGATCATGATTCCCATCTTTCAACTCCTGCTGCCTGCCCGACGGACAGGTCGGGCTCGTTCGGCTGCGTATGTCCAAGGTGGCGATGTTGAGCACTCATATCAATCGCACGAAAGGCCGCAGGGGGACTGCGGCCTTTCGATGAATCTCAGGAGATCGGTGTCAGATATTATTCGCCCGAAACGCTGACGATATAGGCATAGACGTCTTCACCGCCGGATTTCAGCCGGAAGGTCATTTTCGACTTGGCCGCTGTGTCATCCAGATAGGTTTTCAGGAAGGCTTTGGGGTCCTGAACATATCCAACGAAAGTCGTTTCATCCCAGACCAGGCCATTTTCACCTGCAGCGACAAGGCTGTCGCCATATTTGAATCCATCAACGGTACCAGCGGTACGGCCTGCGATGGCGTAGAGGTTCGGACCGGTCTTGCCGCCTTTGACGATGGCTTCACCGGAGGCATCGGCGATCTGGTGGCAGGACTTGCATTTGTTGAACGCTTTCTTGCCCGCTTCGGCGTCACCTTCTGCATAGGCAGGAAGGGCCAGAAGACCGGCAACTGCGGTGGCGAGGA
Source organism: Ruegeria sp. F12 (assembly GCF_056533885.1). NCBI lineage: Bacteria > Pseudomonadati > Pseudomonadota > Alphaproteobacteria > Rhodobacterales > Roseobacteraceae > Ruegeria > Ruegeria sp. F12. The sequence continues at coordinate 148,244 of NZ_JBQFOV010000006.1, forward strand.
TACGATTCATAGCTTTTGCTCCGATACGAATTGGCTGCACTGAATGGATCGTCAGTGTAGATGAGAGTCAACGCGCAGATTGCCGCGCGATGGCACTGTGTCACAGCCCGACTTTGGTCGTCCTTAACTTAAGTCATGTATCTGTGACCAACAGGGTAACAGATCCCCTGTCTGTGGCGTCGCCTCAAAGATGGCGCGACCTATGGCGCGGGCCAGACAGACGGCCGCTGCGTGTCCCAGCGCTCCGATCTGCATCGGGTCACCCCCAAGCGGGCGGGTCCCCGTGCTGACTGCAAAGACCAGGTCCCCGTCGCCCGGCGTATGGGCGGGAACGATGGCGCGGGCAACCCCATCATGGGCGGCAACCGCCATTCGATGACATTGCGACTTGGACAGTTTGGCGTCGGTGGCGACAATCGCGATGGTGGTATTTGCTTTGTCCGGCGCCGCCGGGTGCATGGCCTGCGCCTTGCGGCTGGGGGCTGGTTGCCCCAGACCCGAATTCGGGTCGGGTCCCAGTCCTCCGAATTCACTACCCATTTCGAACGGCGCGGCCCAGAAATGGCGATCACCCGGCGTGGTGACACTGCCCAGTGGGTTCGCCGCCGCCAAAGCGCCGACCGTGATGCCATTGGGCAGAACGGCAGAAGCCGAGCCCAGCCCGCCCTTTTGCATCGCTGCCAATGCGCCGGTGCCAGCTCCGATGCTGCCGAGTTCAAATTGATCTGAGGCCGAGAGATACGCTTGATGACCCAAGCTGCGATACGGGTTTTCAACCCATGCCTTTTCACCGCCGTTCAGCAAGTCAAACAGGATGGCGCCCGGAACGATGGGGACCACAGCCGCGCCAACGGCGAAGCCCCGACCCTGCGCGCGCATGGCATCCGAGACGCCGGAGCAGGCATCTAACCCGAAGGCCGATCCCCCGGACAACACGATGGCGTCGACTCGGTCCACGGATTTGTCCGGGGCGAGAAGGTCAGTCTCACGCGTGCCCGGAGCGCCGCCCATCACATGGACCGATGCGATGAACGGGTTGGCGGAGGTCAGGACCGTGGTGCCGGATTTCAGCGCTGCGTCCTGCGCGTTGCCGACCAGAAGGCCGGGGATATCGGTGATCAGGTTTTTGGGTCCGGGTGTCACGACTGACTGGTCCGTTTGGGGCGGAAAGCGCGCGGGCGCGCTGCCTCCGGCGGGGATATTTTTGGCCAGATGAAGGGCGGATCAGATACAGCGGCCACCATCGACCTCCAAAGCTGTGCCAGTGATCATGCTGGCCTCGTCCGAGCACAGGAATAGGGCGGCGTTTGCCATATCCTGCGGGGTTGAGAAACGGCCGAGCGGGATGGTTGAGAGGAATTTGGCGCGGATTTCCGGGGTGTCTTCGCCCATGAAGGATTTCAGCAGCGGGGTTTCACCGGCCACCGGGCAGATGGCGTTGACGCGCACGCCGGACGGGGCCAGTTCCACAGCCATGGTTTTGGTGGCCGTGATCATCCAGCCCTTGGACGCGTTGTACCAATTCAGGTTCGGGCGCGGCGACAGGCCCGCCGTGGAAGCCACGTTCAGGATCGCGCCTGCGCCGCGTGCCTTCATCGCCGGGACAAAGGCGCGAGCGGTCAGGTAGACAGATTTCATGTTCACGTTGAAGACGCGGTCGAAATCATCCTCGGTCACGTCCTCTAGCGGAGTTGGCAGGTGGGTAACGCCCGCATTGTTGACCAAAATATCGAGGGTTCCGAAGGTTGCGGCTGCGGCGTCGGCCATGGCCTGAACCGAAGCTCGATCAGCTACATCCACCTGTTGCGCGGTGGCTTGGTCGCCAAGGGACGTGGCCATGTCTTGTGCCGCGTCGCCGTTGATATCTGCAACCATCACGCGGGCACCTTCGGCTATGAATGTCTGCGCGATGCCTGCACCGAAACCGGATGCACCGCCGGTTACGATTGCCGTTTTACTCTTAAGCCTCATAGCCTTGCCCTCCCGTTTGGTGGTCAGACTAGCAAGGCGCGGGGAAACTGCCAGTTCAATCTTCGTTAACCCGTCCGCGCAGTGCCTTGACGTCAGAGCGCGCCTTTTTCGCTGCCAGCCGCCGTTTAACCGAACCATAGGTGGGTTTGGTGGCGATGCGCCGTTTGGGTTTGACCAGCGCGCGGGAAATCAACTCGGCCAGGCGGGCGCGGGCCAATTCTCGGTTCCGGGCTTGTGAGCGCGTTTCCTCGCACTGGATGATGATCGCGCCGTCTTTGGTCCAGCGCCGTCCGGCCAACCGTTTCAGCCGCGCCTTGACCGGATCGGGCAGGGATGGTGAGCGCGCAGCCTCGAACCGCAACTCGACTGCGGTTGAAACCTTGTTCACATTCTGCCCACCAGGGCCGGAGGACCGAACAAAGGTTTCGGTCATTTCCCAGTCTTGCAGGATGATATCGTCGGTGATGCGCAACATGAGGCGGACCTTAGCGGGCGCGGGCGGAAACAAAAAGGGCCGCCCCGGTGGGACGGCCCTTCGAAAGTACAGGAGGTTGGGTCGGTTAGATCAATCGACCAGCCGGGGTGATTACCCCGCCAAGGGCTGCCCTAGCAGGCTTTCCCCCCGGTTGTTCCGACACCTCTCTCCAATCTCTTTCTCGACACTGGATCACCTCCTTTTCTATCTGTTGCGGTTGATAAGGATGGTGACACAAGATGCGCTATTCTCAAAGCACTTTTTTACGCGGGCTGTGCAGTCAATCGGCCAACGATCACTTTGAACGGGATCAGGGCGATCAGGGCCAGCGACAATTTCACCAGCCAATCCGCAAAGGCCAGCGTCACCCACAAGGGCGCCATCGGGCCGGTCAGCATGAAGGGCACGGGCTCCCACGCCCAGTTGATCGCGGCGTCCGCATTGGCACCGAAGAATGTGACCGAGGCCGAGAAGGCCAGCGTAAAGAAGATCGCAGTGTCCAGCGCAGACCCAACCAGTGTCGAGACCAGCGGTGCGCGCCACCAGCGTCCGCCGCGCAGCGAATTGAACACGGTGACGTCGGTCAGCTGCGCGATCAGGAAAGCGGTGCCCGAGGCTACGGCGATGCGCAGCGGGACAGCGGCATAGGTGAACCCGTCACCTTGCAACATGATCTGGCTGCCGATCAGCGAGCAGATGATGCCGGTGACAAACCCGGCGAACACGACCTTGCGGGCCGAGCCCACGCCATAGACGCGGTTCATGATGTCCGTGACCAGGAAGGCCAGCGGATAGGTAAAAGCACCCCAGGTCAACAGCCCGTCAAAGATCAGGAACTGGACCAGAAAGTTCGAGGCCACGACAATGGCGGCCATGGCAAAAATGCCGGGAATAAAGCTGCGTTGCATATTTTGATGCCCGTTTTGTCAAGGTAGCGGCGACTTGGCCAAGGGACCGTCCCAAGGCAAGCTGTGCGTTTAGACCCTTGGGTGTTCTGAGTCAATCGGGCAGAAGATACTCGACCAGCTCGGTACGTTGCAGCGCCAGAAAGTTGTCATCCGAGATCATGGTGGCGCGCAAACGGTCTTGGTCATCGCGCCAGATGGACAACCCCTCGAGGTTGTCATGCGTGCCGGTGCCCGTTTCAAACAGGGTTTCTTCGCCGGTCACCTCCCCGTCGCCCAACTGCCAGCGTCGCAAACGCGAGCGGAAGCCGGTCCACCCGACTGCGCGCTCTAACAGGTAAAACCGCCCGTCAGGGCCGACATCCGCCGCAACAGGCAAAAACTTACCGCGTTGCGGCAAGACAAAGGGGGTCGCCCAACCCTGACCATCCCAACGGTAGACGGGAATATCACCCTGCGCGGTGCGGTTCTTTTCCGGCAAGGTATAGAGACGACCGCTGGAATCCATCGCCAGCGCCTCGAACGACCCGTTGCCATTCAATGCGTCGAACGTTTTAGGGCGCGGCAGAACACGGGCTTTGGCCTTTAATCCGGTGTAATGCGCGACACGGTGGATACCCTCGAAAGAGACGTAATAGCTGCCATCCGGGGCAACGGCGATCCCTTCGGAATCGCCCACTGTGCCAGACATGGCGCGCCCAGTGCTGGACAAAAGCCGCGCGTGGTCGGTCAGGGTGACGCCGGTGATCTGGCCCCTGTCGCGCTCGATCCGGGCCTCGATGACCGTGGACCGATCGCTAAGCGCGATTATGCGCCGCCCCTGATCATAGACATGAACGGCAGAAAATCCGCCGAACCACGCGGCGGGGTGTTTCCAGGTGTAGCTGCTCAGGTGCGAGGCCGTTTTTGCCTCAACTGCCCAAAAAGCACCTGCGACCAGAGATGCGGTGATCAGTTGGATTGCAGAACGGCGGCGCATTGTTGGGGCAGATCGGCAAGTCGGTATTCTCGCCGGGGCTTCGGCGCAGGCGCGTTCGGGTCCGGTGGCGGCGGGTTGAGGATGTTGTTCACCCATTCCTGCGCCTGTGAACAGCCGTCACCCTTGGGGGGTGGGTCCTGATTGACACAGCCGCGCGACCCTTTCGGGCAAGCCAGGCGGACGTGGAAGTGATAGTGATGCCCCCACCACGGGCGGATCTTGCGTAAATAGGCACGGTTGCCTTTCTCATCCTTGCACATTTGCACTTTGGCACCGGGGAAGACAAAAATCCGAGCGACGCGCTTGTCCTTTGCAGCTTCGCGCAGCACTGCGTGGTGTTGCTTGGTCCAATTGCCGTTTACAAAGGCCCCGTTTTCACGGCGCAGGGAGATGGACGAGATATTCTCGCGCGCCTTGCGGGACAGGCGCATATTGTCACCGGGCAGCATCCAGATGTCGATATCCAGACCCAACTGGTGCGAGCGGTGCCCCGAGGTCATCGGCCCGCCCCTCGGCTGGCTGATATCCCCGATATAGAGACCATTCCACCCCGGCTGTTTCGCCGCAAACCGGCTGAGGTCCTGCACGAAGTCGATCGCCTGCGGATGCCCCCAATTGCGGTTGCGCGACAGGCGCATGGCCTGCCAAGTCGGACCGGTTTCGGGCAGCTGCACCGACCCGGCCGCGCATCCGCGCGAATAACTGCCGAAAGCGGCCGGTTTTTGAGCCGAGCTTTGCTTTTGCGCGCCAAATAGCTGCTTGGCCAGAGGTTGCGCCCCGGCCGTGCCTGCCAGTGTCAATGCGGCCAGAACGGCCAAAAAACGTAATAAAATCATCTGCTCTGATCCCCTTCCGGTTTCACCCAGCGCATCAGGACTAGACCCAGAATAAACAAAGCGATGATTGGTGACACCCCCAGACGCGCACTGCCCGTCGCAGTTGTTGCAATTCCGATCAGCATGGGCGCGGCAAAGGCGGTTGCGCGCCCTGACAGACCATATAGGCCAAAGCTTTCCACCGGAGCCGTAGGATCGGTATGACGCACCATCAGCGACCGGCTGGCCGATTGCAGAATACCCCCCATACCGCCGATCAGAACGCCACAGCCGAAGAACACCATGTCCGGCAGGCCTGACCCTTCGGGCAATGTGATCCCGTAAATCTGTGTCCGGTCCATCGACACCACCGTGACGCAGACAAAGATCAGTACCCAGATGGCGACCAAGATCACTGGTTTAGGGCCGTATTTCTTGTCTGCCTTGCCCCCAATCCACGCAAAGATGGCCGAGGCCAGAACGCTCACAATTCCAAACACGCCGATCTTGATCAGGCCCCATTCCAGCACCAGCCGCGCATAGACCCCGCCAAAGCTGTAAAGCCCGTTCAACGCGTCACGGTAGAACATGGACGAGCCCAGATAAGTCGCCAGACTGACTCGGTGCCGCAAATCCGAGATGGATTTGCCCAGCAGTTTCAGCGCATCCCCGACCGATCCCTGTTTTCCGCTGTCAGGATCGTCCTTTACCCACAGGAAATACGGCACCATGAACAGGATGAACCAGATCGCGGTAAAGGGTCCGACGAACCGCGTGCCCTCCTGCGCAGTGGCATCCAGCCCAAGGATCGGCGCAATCCCGATCAGCGTCTTGCCGTTAGGTTGTTCGACAAACAGCGTCAGCATGATCGCAAGCGAGATCAGCCCGCCGAAATAGCCAAAGGCAAAGCCCGAGCCTGAAATTTCGCCCACCTCGCTGTCATCACCCAGTTCGGGCAGTTGCGAGTTGATAAAGATCAGAGCGTATTCAGCGCCCACAAAGCCCAGACCAAAGGCCGACAGCATCAACCACATGTTTGACCCGTCAGGCAGCGTGTACCACAGCGCGGCGGACCCCACGGCATACATGACCGAGAAAGCAAAAATCCAAGGGATGCGCCGCCCCGACACATCGGCCATCGCCCCCAGCAACGGCGCACCAAACGCGATGATCAGCCCGGTGATCGTCAGGCAATTTGCCCAAACCGTCTGCGCTCGCGCTGCGGCGGCTTCGGCATCCAGCCCGGTGCCGCTGAAATACCCCGCCGCAACCCCTGCGAAATAGGGGCCAAAGACAAATGTCACCAGCAATGTATGAAAAGGTTGCGACGCCCAATCGAAAAACCACCAGCCCCAGATGCGCTTGCGCTTGGAAATCTCTACCATGACCGCCCCTGTTTTTTCTTGCGTCAATAAGACGGGGCTTTGGGTCAATTCGCAAGCGTTCTGTAGGCGCGGGCTTGCTCTTTGACGCAAGGGCGCTTAGGTCTCAGGGCAATCGACCACCCGGAGGCCCCATGCTGTCGTTGATCCAAATTCTGCTGCTGATCCTGGACATTGTCTGGTTCATCATTCTGGCCCATGTGATCATGAGCTGGCTGATCAACTTTCAGGTGCTCAACCTGCATCAGCAACTGGTGGCACAAATCTGGTACGGCCTGAACCGGATACTCGAGCCGATCTATGGCCCCATACGGCGTTTTTTACCCAATATGGGCGGGTTGGATCTGACACCTCTGGTCGTGCTGATCGGTGTCTATGCGCTGCGGATCATTCTGATCAACAACATGGTCTATTTCGTCTGACCTCTTGTTCACCGAATCTTAGTATGTGATTGTCCTGTCTTAAGAGCAGAAAAACCTTAAAACAGGGCAACCCCGCAGATGTTCGACTCCGCGCCTTTGCTGCGAGATGTCTTTGGATTCGATGATTTCCGACCCGGTCAGGAAGAAATCGTCGATGCCGTGACGGCAGGCGAGAACGTGCTGGCAATCATGCCCACGGGCGGTGGTAAATCCCTGTGTTTCCAACTGCCTGCATTGTTGCGTGACGGGGTGACGGTGGTGATTTCCCCCTTGATCGCCCTGATGCGCGATCAGGTGCGCGGGCTGCAAGAGGCCGGGGTTGAGGCTGGCGCGCTGACCTCGGGAAACACCCCCGAAGAAACCGATGCGGTCTGGGAGGCGTTGGAGGCCGGGCGACTGAAACTCCTCTACATGGCCCCCGAACGTCTGGCCGCCGGGTCGGCTTTGGGCATGCTGCGCCGGATTAATGTTAGTCTTATTGCGGTGGACGAGGCGCATTGCGTCAGCCAGTGGGGTCACGATTTCCGCCCAGACTATCTGCGGATTGGAGAGCTGCGCCGCGCGCTGAACGTCCCCTTGGCCGCCTTCACCGCCACGGCGGATGCGGAAACGCAGGATGAGATTGTCGAGAAACTGTTCGACGGCTCTGCACCCCGCAAATTCCTGCGGGGCTTTGACCGACCCAACATCCATCTGGCCTTTGCCGCCAAGGACGGGCCGCGCAAACAGGTGCTGGATTTCGCCGCCGCGCGCAAAGGGCAATCCGGCATCGTCTATTGCGGCACCCGCAACAAGACCGAGGTGCTGGCGCAGGCCCTGCGGGCCGAGGGGCATTCGGCCTGCCACTATCACGGCGGCATGGACCCAGAAGACCGCCGCAGTGTCGAAACTCGCTTTGCCCGCGAAGACGGTCTGATCGTCGTCGCCACCGTAGCCTTCGGGATGGGCATCGACAAACCCGATATCCGCTGGGTCGCCCACGCGGACCTGCCGAAATCCATCGAAGCCTATTATCAGGAAATCGGGCGCGCCGGACGTGACGGCAGCCCTGCGGAAACGCTGACCCTGTTTGGCCCCGATGACATCCGCCTGCGCCGCTCGCAAATTGATGAAGGGCTGGCCCCACCGGAACGCCGCATGGCCGACCACGCCCGTCTGAATGCTCTGCTTGGGTTGGCCGAGGCGCTGGTTTGCCGCCGTCAATCCCTGCTGGGTTACTTCGGAGAAGAGGTTCAGCCCTGCGGCAAATGCGATCTGTGTGATACCCCACCCGAGGTGTTTGACGGCACCACCCCCGTACGCATGGCCCTGTCCGCGATCCTGCGCACCGAAGAATGGTTTGGCTCGGGCCATCTGATCGACATCCTTCTGGCCAATGAAACTGACAAGGTCCGGGCGCGGCGGCATGATGCGCTGTCCACATGGGGCATCGGCAAAGATTGGTCCCGCCCGCAATGGCAGGCGATTTTCCGGCAGATGATGGGGCATGATCTGGTCCGCCCGGACCCTGATCGCCACGGCGCCCTCCGCATGACCGAGGCCGCCAAACCGATCCTGAAGGGCGAAGCACAAATCAACCTGCGCAAGGACACGATCCGCAAAGCCACCCGCCGCCCCGCCGTCAAAGCGATGGTGGCCGAAGAAGACGCGCCGCTGCTGTCCGCGCTCAAGGCCAAACGCCGCGCGCTGGCGGAATCGCAGCGGGTGCCCGCTTACGTCATTTTCCCCGACCGCACCCTGATCGAAATGGCCGAGACCCGCCCCATGACGTTGGACGAGATGGCTCGGATCGGCGGCGTCGGTGCAAAAAAGCTGGAACGCTATGGCGACACCTTCCTTGAGGTGATCGCAGGTGAGGCCGCCGCGCTGCACCCTGCCCGGCGCAAACTGGCCGGGCGCGATCAGGGGGACATCTACGACCAGCTTTTGGCCGTTCAGAACGATCTGGCACGTGGGCCTGACGGGATCGACAAACCGCTGACCTGCTCTGCCTCGCAATTGGCCAAGGTCGCGCAATTGCGCCCCGGCGATCAGCGCGGGCTGGAACAAGTGCTGGGCGATCGTCGTCACGAAAGGTTTGGGGCCGCTTTTCTGGACGTCTTGCAACAAGCGGGCTAGATACCCCGAACAGGCAAGCGAAGAGGGCGGATATGCTGGTAGTGATTTCCCCGGCCAAACGGCTGGACTGGGCCGAGCGCGACGTGACGGTCACGCAACCGGATTTTCAGGATGACGCGATCCGGCTGTCGAAAACCGCCCGCAACCTGACGCTGGGCGATCTGAAAAAGCTGATGGACCTGAGCGATGATCTGGCCCGCCTTAACCGCGACCGCTATCGCGCCTTTTCTGATGCGCCTGAGGCCGATCTGACCCGCCCCGCAGCGCTGGCCTTTGCTGGAGACACCTATCAGGGGCTTGAGGCTACATCTTTGGATGCAGATGAAATGGCATGGGCACAGGATCACCTGCGCATTCTGTCGGGGCTTTACGGTGTATTGCGTCCGCTGGACGCCATTCAGGCCTATCGGCTTGAGATGGGCAGCAAGCTGAAAACCCGGCGCGGCAAGAACCTGTATGAATACTGGCGCGATCAGCTGAGCAAAGCGCTGAACGCGCAGGGCGCGCAGATCGGGTCGGACGTGCTGGTGAACTGCGCCAGTCAGGAATATTTCGGCGCGGTTGATCCCAAAGCGCTGAAACTGCGGGTGATCACTCCTGTGTTCATGGAGGACAAGGCGGGCACCCCCAAGATCGTCAGCTTTTTCGCCAAGAAAGCGCGCGGGGCCATGGCGCGCTATGTCATCCAGCACCGCCTGACCGATCCTGCGGGGCTGTTGGACTTTGACAGCGGTGGGTATGAGTACCGCCCCGACCTGTCATCCGAGGACAAACCCGTCTTTGTGCGCCCCTATCAGGCCTGATCCTGCATCGAAGTGTCATAGGCCACCAGCTCGACCGTATTGCCTTCGGGGTCTTCGGTGAAAATACCGCGCCAACCGATCCAGCCGAACTGCTCGACGCGGTAAGGCTGGCCCAACTGGTCATACCAGCGCAGGACGGCCTCTTGCTCCTGAAACGGCAAAGACAAAGCAATGTGATGCAGCGATGACCCGGCTCCGGTCGTGGGGCGGCCTGTACCTGCGGGATGCAAACCGGGGCGCGGAGCGGCCGTGTGGTGGAACAAAGCCAATACCTGCGTGTGGCCGCCAAATCCTGGGCCAATTCGAAAGAATGTGATGGCGCTGTTGTGGTCGCCGCTCAGGCGCTCCAACCCGATGACATCCTCATAGAATGCCACCATTGCGCGCATGTCTGCGCACCGAATGGCAATCTCGCCCAATGCGCGCGGTTGAAATCCACGGTCCGACATTGGTACAACCTAGGTGGGTTCCTTTGCGCTATCAATCACCGGCTGTGCGTCATCAGGCTCATGATTCAAGATCATCTGATGAATTTTCCGCTTTTGCAGCGGCTTGGTCAGGTAATGATCCAACCCCGCAGACAGGATACCCTGATCATCGCCCGCCATCGCATGCGCCGTCAGCGCAACGATTGGCACAGCGCGCCCGGTCTGGATCTCATGCCGCCGAATCTCACCCGTAGCCTGTTTTCCATCCATTCCGGGCATCGAGATATCCATGAAGATCAGGTCGGGGTTAAAATTCATATAAGCCTCAACCGCCTCGGCCCCGTTATTAGCAAAGCGCAGGTCAATGTTCAGCGTCTGGACCATCTTTTGCAGGATCAACTGGTTCGTCCTGTTATCCTCAGCCGCCAAGACGCGCATCAGGCGCTGATCCAAGGTGTCTGTGGCGGGCGCTGGCTCGGTTTCCTGTTGGGCGGGGGCATCCACCTTTTGTTGACCCAATGCAGTCAGGCGCGCGTAAAGCTCGGATCGCGGGATGGGTTTTTGCAAGACCCCTTCGATCAGGTGACGGGCGGGATTGGCATGTATAGTGCCGGGATTGGCAGACATGACCACAATCGGCAACTCACCCCAGCCCCGTTCCTTCAATGTGGTGGCAAGTTCCAACCCATCCATATCCGGCAGGTCGTGGTCGCACAGCACTAGATCGACCGATGAGTCGATAGCCGCCAACGCCTCACCCCCAGAGGTGCAGACAGTGACCCGAGACCCCAGCCGCCCAAGTTGTTTGGACAAGATCGCGCGGTTGACCGCCAAATCCTCAACCACCAGCACATGGTTGAGCCTGCCTTCAAGATCAGGTGGTTCGGGCTGAGGACCTTCGGCCGTGGGCAGTGATATCCGAAACCCAAAGCACGAACCCTGCCCCGGATCGCTTTCCACCCAGATCGTTCCGCCCATCAACGTGATCAGACGCTTGGTGATAGCCAGACCCAGCCCGGTTCCTTCGAACTGGCGGTTTTTCTCATCTTCGACCTGATTAAACTCTCCAAAGATGTGGTCAATTTTCGCCTGCTCGATCCCGATGCCGGTATCTTCGATTGCCACGTGAATATCGCAGCTTTGCGCCTCGGCATTGGGGACGCCGGTGACGCGGATCAGCACATGGCCATTGGCAGTGAATTTGACAGCGTTGCCCACCAAATTGGTCAGAACTTGCCGCACCCGCCCCGGATCGCCAACAAACAGTGTGGGCAGGAACAAGTCATAGTCGACCAGCAAGGTCAGCCCCTTGTCCCGCACACCCGGTTGCAGCAACATCGCGACCTCAAGGATACAGCGTTCGAAATCGAACTGCTCGGGGTGCAGGACCAGCTTGTCAGCCTCGATCTTCGAATAGTCCAGAACATCGTTGATGATGACCAGCAACGCCTCGCCCGAATTGCGAATTGTATTGAGATAGAGCCTTTGTTCCTCATCCAAAGGTGTCTCGTCCAGCAATTCGGTCATGCCGACGATCCCGTTCATTGGGGTTCTGATCTCGTGGCTCATATTCGCCAGAAAGGCCGACTTTGCCCGATTGGCCGCTTCGGCCCGTTCTCGCGCTGATCGCAATTCAGCCTCATGCCGGACTGAAGCCGAAATATTCAGCGCTAGACTAACCACATCGCCGCCGTTGCCACGCTGATCGATGAGTTTGAAGTAGTGACCGTTCCATAGACGAATGACTTCGGGTTGCGGGTTGGCTTGCGTCCACCGTACCTTCATTCTTTCTATCCAGTCCGGGGCAGCCTCATCTCCAAGGTCGATCAGGCCCTCGGCTGTGAGAATTTCCAGAATACGGGGATAGGCAATGCCCGGCGCCACTTCTTCAATTCCGTCAAAGACGCTCAGATAAGCCGTATTGGCGCCGATCAGACGGTTATTACTGTCGAAAAACGCAAACCCGTCATGGAAGGTTTGAATCGAGTGCCACAGCCGCCGCTCGGCCACTTCAATCTTTGCATTGGCCAGTGTGAGGTCCGATTTGACCTTCTCATTCTCACCGCGGACGGTTTCAACCTCGGCCTGCGTCTCGCCAATTCGTTTGGTCAGAGCTATGGCGTGCAGGCCAAGCTTGCGGTTGGCCGCCGATAACTCGGCCTGTTTCATTTCAAGCAAGCGCTCAGCGGCAAGCCGCGCACGCCGTTCTTGTGCCAGTTTTGTTGCAAGACTCATCGTGGGCGATCCTCGGGCCATTCCGTCCCAGCATCCGGGCAGAGAGTGAAGAACTGCTTAAGCCGTTGCTTGGAAGCCAGGGCTTGTGCCAGACTTTTTGCAAGCCGGAGGCTACCTATGACAAATGCACGCTATTTTTCTGCCATCTTGCTGTTCTGCGCGGCAACGCAGCCCGCTTGGGCCGAATGCGCCACGGATGCGCAGGTTGACCGGTTTGTTCAGGATTATCTTTCCAACACGCCGACTGCGGCTCTGTCCGCCAATGGAACGATGCAAGACGCATTATGTACGCAGGCCAAAATTTCTACTGCGTTAGAGCCTTATTTGGGCCCAATCATCGGCTACAAAGCGGGTCTGACCAGCAAGCCCGCGCAGAACCGGTTTGGCGCGGATGAACCGGTGCAGGGGGTCTTGTACCGCGACATGATGGTCGCGAATGGCGCGACGGTTCCACTGAACTGGGGCGCACGCCCTGTGTTCGAGGCCGATCTGGTTCTGGTCGTGGGAGATGCTGATATCAACATGGCCACGACGCCGCTGGAGGTGATGCAAAACATATCAGCCATTCGCCCATTTATGGAACTACCGGACCTGACCCTCGCCGAAGGCGAACCGATCACGCCGATTACGTTGACTGCAATTGGGGTGGCGCCAAAATTGGGCGTTTTAGGGTCTGATATTCCTGTCTCCGACCCTGCCGCGATGTCCCAGGCCCTGCCAGATATGACCGTCACTTTGCGGGCGGCGGATGGGGAGGTGTTGGCAGAGGCTCCAGGCGCTGCAGTCATGGGGCACCCAGCCAACGCAGCGTTGTGGCTGATCTCGAAAGGAATCGAGTTTCAACCCGGCGATCTGATTTCGGTCGGCTCTTTCGGCCCGCTGGTCCCGCCTGCAAAGGGTAAAGGTGGCGCGTCGGTCAGCTATGACGGATTGCCCGGTGATCCCACAGTCAGCGTTGTGTTCAATTAATCAGCGCCGCCCTTCGCGCAGCCACCCGCCGACAAGAAATCCACCGGCCAGCAAGAGCACCAACCACGGCGGCAACAGCCCAGCCTGCGTGACATCGCGCGTTTCATAAGCGTCGCGTGGTGTTAGGCCGATCCATCCTCGTCCCGAGGCCGGTCGTCCGGCCCGCACATTTCGGATCGACGGCAAACCCTCCTCGACCCGGATGGTGCCACCGCGCAATCCCGCCAGAATAGGGTCCAGCACTTCCGAAGTCGCGATCGTGCGCTCGAACTCTTTTGGCGCGGCGGGGCCAAGGCCGATCACCGCCGAGTGCTCACCCTCCTGCAAACGATAGAGGCCAATCTCGGGCCCGTAATACTGCGCTTCGAACCGACCGGGCGAGACCTCGTCCAATGTCACCTCAAGCGTTTCGCCGTTGGGAAGCGTAACGGTCACGGGGCCGACCTCATCTTCAAGGGTCTGGCGAATGATGCGCATGATTTGACCGTTGGCTTCGGCCCACAGCGCCTCTTCCTCTAGCTCGGGCTCTTTCATCATCCAATGCGCCAGACGGCGCAGCAGTTCCAATTGCGGTCCGCCGCCTTCGAACCCGCGGCTCCACAGCCACGCGTGATCCGAGGCCAACATCGCCACGCGTCCCTCACCCACACGGTCCAGTACCAGCAGGGGGCGGTCGTCCACGCCGGTCATCAGCATCTCACCCCGGCGCTGGTTCACGTCGATCTGCCGCAGCCATGCGCCCCAGTTTTCAGGATCACCCAGATCGGTCGTCACCGGATGGCGCTGACCCAGATCCGTCACCATAGGGACAAAGCGTTCTTCGATCACCCGTGCAGTTGGCTGCGCCGGTAGGATTGAGGCCAAAGGCGACCGGAAAATACTATCAGCGCTGGCAAAATCCGGCCCCGCCGCGATCAGAACTGCACCACCTTCATTAATGTAGTTACTGACATTGTCCAGATAGATGGCGGGCAGGATTCCGCGCCGTTTGTAGCGATCAAAGATGATCAAGTCGAAATCGTTGATCTTTTCCAAAAACAACTCACGTGTGGGGAAGGCGATCAGCGAAAGCTCATCCACCGGCACGCCGTCCTGTTTCTCGGGTGGACGCAGGATGGTGAAATGCACCAGATCGACCGAGCTGTCGGATTTCAGCAGGTTCCGCCATGTCCGCCCGCCGGGATGCGGCTCGCCCGAGACCAGCAGCACCCGCAGGCGATCCCGAACGCCGTTCATCTGGATCAAGGCGGTATTGTTGCGATCGGTCAGCTCACCTTCAGCCTGCGGAACGGTGAATTGCAGCACGTTGCGCCCGCCATGAGGCAGCGTGACGGGCAATTCCACATCTGTGCCAATGGGAATGGTGAATTGCTCGGGCTCGGCCCCGTCGACCGAGATTTCAAGCGGCGCCGTAGTGGCACCGGCAGGGGCAGCGCCGCTATCCTCGACCCGCAGGGTCAGGGTCACGGGCTCGCCGATAATGGCAAAAGCCGGGGCGTTGCGGACAATCAGGCGGCGGTCCCAGTCGCTGGAGCGCCCGGTCTGCAACAGATGCATCGGCGCTGGCAGGTCCGGGGCCTGATCCGCGTCATGCACGATCCCGTCCGAAACGACAACGATACCCGCGATCCGGGCGCGGGGTTCTTCGGCCAACGCCTCATTCAACGCGGCCATAACCTGGGTGCCCTCGTCGCCGTCGCCATCGCCGACCTTGATGCGGCGCAGCTCGGTGTTGTCGCGGGATTCGATCTCATCCGCCAGGGCATCCGCCGCTTGCGCTGTTTGTTCAGCCCGGTCCGACAAGGTCTGACTGGCGCTTTCGTCTTCGATCATCAGCACGATGTCGGTCAGAGGCGCACGGTCCTCGACCTGATAGACCGGCCCGGATAACGCCGCAATCACCACCAGGGCCGCCAGCAAACGCAATGCCCAGCCGGACAGACCACGCCACAGGGCAACAGCCACCCCGGCTATCGCAATCGCCGCCACCACTGCCAGAACAGGCCACGGGATCAGCGGATCAAAAAGTACGGTTCCCGTCATTGTCCCAACCTGTCCAGCAGAGCAGGCACATGCACCTGATCCGATTTGTAATTCCCGGTCAGCACATGCATCACCAGATTGACCCCGAAACGATTGGCCAATTCGCGCTGTCGCTCTCCGGCATATCCGCGCCCGACGGGCAGAAGTGCCTGACCATTGCGATCCACCGCCCAGGCTGCGGCCCAGTCATTGCCACCAATCACCACCGGTGTCACATTGTCATTGAGGTTGCGGAAGGGCATCCCCTCGATCTGTTCCGCATCCAGCGGCGCGGCTTCAACCCACACATCCGCTCCGGCATGGCGACCCGGAAAATCCTGCAACAGGTAGAATGTCCGCGTCAGCACATGGTCACGCGGGATCGGCTCTAACGAAGGGATATTCAGCGGCGCGGCCAGTTGCTGTAGCTTGCGTCCATTGGGGCTGGCAGCCCCGAACCGCGCCACGTTGGAATCGCGCGTGTCAAACAGGATCATGCCACCCGAGCGCAGATAGGCGTTCAGCTTGGAATACGCCTCGACCGAGGGTTGCGGTTGATCCGGCGTGATCGGCCAGTAGAGCAGCGGGAAAAACGCCAGTTCATCACGCTCCAGATCAACGCCCACAGGCCCGGCCGGTTCCACCGACGTGCGGTAGAACAGGGTCTGCGCCAACCCGCGCATCCCGGCCTCTGCGATCTCATCCACGTCGGCATTTCCGGTCAGCACATGGGCCAGCACCAGTTCAGTCGTTGCGTTCAGGGCAAACTCGGTCTCGTCGGGCGTTTGCGCCTGCACCTCGGGTGCGATCAGCACTGCGCCCAGCGCAATCGCCGCCGCGCGCGCAAGACCAAGCCGCCCCGACAACGCCAACGAGGCGATCACGTCCACGGTCAACAACAGCAGCGCAAGACTGAGCAATATGCCTCCAATCGGGGTTTCAGTGCTGATTTCCTGCCCTTTGATCGGCACATCCAAAGGCCAAGAAACCGGCGTCAGAACGGTATCTTCAGCCAAGACGTTCAACGCCAGCTTCTGTTTGCCGCTTTCATAGAGACCGGGGCGCAAGTCAGGACCGATCGTGCCCGTCACCAGATCAACCCCGTCGACACCGGCAAGATTCCCTGCATCCATCAAACCGCCAAAACCGTCCATGACTTGCACTGGCGCCCAGGTGGTGCCCTGCAACTGAGACTCTTGCCGCGACTTAGCTGCCGAGGCGACAGCCAGACGATCCAACATTTCGACGAACAAACCGGACAGAGGCAAGCTGGACCATTCCGCATCTGCCGTTACGTGAAACAGCACCACCTGCCCCAGACCCAGCGCTTTGCGCGTGACCAGTGGCGTCCCATCCGACAGCGATGCAATCACTCGATCCGCCAGATTAGGGTCAGGTTGCGCCATCACCTGCGTCGTAACGGAAACGTCCGACGGCACCCGTAAGCCATAAAAGGGCGAGCCTTCGGGGAAGGGGGCAAGCCCCTTGGCCTCACCCCAGCTCATCGCACCACCGACCGAGCGGCCACCGCTGCGCAGCCGAACCGGCAACAGCGTATCCTCGGCATCGCGGCCCAGATCGCTGGCAGCCATGCGCGGTCCGGCAAAGCGCAACAGCAACCCGCCTTGTTCCACCCATTCGACAACAGCTTCTTGCTCACCCGCAGAAAGTTTCGCCACATCGGCCAGCACGATCACATCTGGGTTCGCGGGCAGAACATCCATCAACCCGCCTTCGACAAAATCCGCCGTAGGGGTCAAAACCTGCGTCAAGTAATGCAGCGGCGACAACAGCTCCAGCCCTTCGCGGTTCAGGGTTCCCGCGATCAGCGCAACCTCGCGCCTGCGCAGGCTGTCATCAGTCAAGGTCATCGCGCCCGCCGAGCGCTGGCCCTGAATTTCAAACCGAGTGATCCGTGCGCGCAGCTCGGACGGCAAGGCCAGTTCGACCTGCGCCTGCGTTTCGCCGCTGGCAAATTCCATCGCCGCGGATTGCAGAACGCGCATCACTCCAGCCGGGTCACGGCCCTGCGCCAAAACAGTGATCTGCTGGGCTGGGCCAGGTTCGGTCCGCTGCGCTGTCAGTTGGATCAGCCCGTCCTGATATGTGGCAGGCAAAAGGGCAACAACCGCTGAGGCCGCCTGATACACCGTGACCTCACCCCGCCCTTGCAATGTCGCTAGGATCGTATCCTGGCCATCAAAATCGAGACGATCACTGAACCAATGCGTGTCGAAGCCCCCGTCCAACTGATCCAGCGCAGCCAGAGTCTGTTCTATTTGCACCCCGGTCGGTTGCCAGGGTGTCGGCGCCAGCCCCGGTAACCTGCCGCGCCAGTCTTCGGCGGATTGGAACACCGGTGCTTCGGGTTCGGTCAGGCTCAGGATCGCAACGGTGCGCCCGGCGCGTCCGGCCTCGGCCAGTTGTGCGTCGATCTGATCCAGCGTTGCGGACCAGCGGGTGGCCCCGGCCCAGCTGGCATCCAGCACCAGCATCAGCGGGCCTGACCCCGCTTGATCACGCGAGGGGTTCAGTACCGGCCCTGCAAGTCCGATGATGATCGCCGCCGCCGCCAGCATCCGCAACAAAAGCAGCCACCACGGCGTGCGGTCCGAGACGCTTTCTTCATCCTTCAGCCCCAGCAACAGAGTCACAGCCGGAAACAGCCGCCGGATCGGCGCTGGCGGCACGGCGCGCAGGATCAGCCACAGGATCGGCAGGGTCAGCAGACCCAGCAACACCCATGGCGCGGTAAAACCGATGCCTGCCAAAATCGTCATACAGACCCCCGATCCAAAGCACGATAAAGCCACAACAGAGCCGCCTGCGCGCTGTCACCCGTATGATGCAGCCCAAGTTGCCAACCGGTCGCGCGGCACAACTGCGTCAGCGCATCCTTGCGTTTGGCAAGCCGGTCCAGATAGCGATCGCGCAGCTCTCCGGCCTTCAATGTCTCGTGGCGGGTCGTGCCGCCGACGCTTTCGAAAATGGTCCGGCCACGATAGGGAAAGCTCTCCTCGGTCGGGTCCAGAATCTGCAACAGAACGCCGCGAACGCCCCGGTCCGCAGCTTTGGTCAGGGCCAGTTCGACCTCGTCCATGGGCCCCAGAAAATCGGAAATGAAAACGGCCCGCGCATGCGGGATCATGGCGCGGTGCTCGGGTGGAGCATAGTCGGCCTCGGCATCCTCGGACCAGGCTTGCGCCAGCCGCACGATCTGTGCGTTGCCGCGCCGAGGCGGTAGTGTTGTTCCTGTCAGGCCAACACGTTCGCCACCCCGCACCAGCAGGATGGCCGTAGCCAGACCCAGCAAGCGCGCCCGGTCCGCCTTGGTCGGTTGGTTCTTGTCAGACGCAAACCGCATCGAGGCGCCCTGATCGACCCACAGCATCACCGATTGCGCGATCTGCCATTCGCGCTCGCGCACAAATTGCTGATCCCCGCGCGCCGAGCGGCGATGGTCGATCATCCGACGACTGTCACCGATCTGCGCCGGGCGGTACTGCCAGAAATCATCACCCAGACCCGACCGCCTGCGCCCGTGATCGCCCAGCAGAACCGTTCCGGCCAGATGTTCGGCCCGCGCCAACAGGGGCGGCAGCCGGGACGCCTCTGCCTCGGATCTTTCACGAAGGGTCAGCGCGGCATTCACGCCGCAGCCTCGGTGCGGATCAAGCCGGCAGCGGTGCTTTCGATCAGATCAGCAAGGCTGTCCCCGCGCGCCCGGGCGGCAAAGTTCAGCGCCATCCGGTGGCTGAGCACAGGGCGCGCCATATCCAAGACGTCCTCAGCATTCGGGGCCAGCCGTCCCTGCAACATCGCCCGCGCCCGCACGGTCATCATCAGCGCCTGCGCCGCCCGCGGACCGGGGCCCCACGCAACGGTTTCGGCCACACGTTCAGACACGCCCGCCTCATCCGGGCGGAAGGCGCGAACCAGATCGAGGATCAGCTCAACCACCGAATCTCCGACGGGCATGCGCCGCAACAGAACCTGAGCGGCCAGCAATTCCTCTTTAGTGAAAATCTCATGCGCGTCGTCTTCTTCGACGCCTGTTGTCGCCAACAGAATATCCCGCTCGGTCTGGCGATCGGGGTATTCCACGTCGATCTGCACAAGGAAACGGTCCAACTGCGCCTCGGGCAGCGGATAGGTGCCTTCCTGCTCAATCGGGTTCTGCGTCGCCAATACATGAAAGGGCGTCCCCAGCGAGCGATCCTCGCCCGCCACTGTCACAGTGCGTTCCTGCATCGCTTGCAGCAGCGCAGATTGCGTCCGGGGGCTGGCGCGGTTGATCTCATCCGCCATCAGCAGCTGGCAAAAGATCGGGCCCGAAATAAAGCGGAAATGGCGGCTGCCATCTTCGGCGGTATCCAGAACCTCGGACCCCAGAATATCGGCAGGCATCAGGTCCGGCGTAAACTGGATGCGGTTGCCGTGCAGGCCCATCACCGTCGACAGCGTCTCGACCAATCGCGTCTTACCCAGACCGGGCAGACCGATCAGCAACGCATGCCCGCCGCACAGCAGAGCGGTCAGGGTCAGGTCCACGACCCTCTCCTGTCCGATAAAGCGACGGGTGATCGAGGACTTGGCCTCTTGCAGTTTGGTTTCCAGCGCTTCGATCTCGGACACGAGGTCGGCAGGTTCGGTCATGACTTTCCCTTCCGTGGACTAATATGGTTGAAGTGTATCGCGCGAAAAGGAAATGGCAAAAGTAATGAGCGGACAAAAACCTGTGACACCTTCCCCTGATGGCATTGCGGCATCAGTCAATGCCGCCAAAACCAAGGGCCTACCCCCGGTTCATCTGTGGAATCCTCCGTTTTGCGGCGATCTGGACATCCATATCGCCAAAGATGGCTCTTGGACTTATCTAGGGTCGCCGATCAACCGGTTCGAGCTTGTGAAGCTTTTTTCCTCAATTCTTAAGAAGGAAGACGGGAAATATTACCTCGTTACCCCTGTCGAGAAGGTGGGAATCACTGTCGAGGACGCGCCTTTCGTGGCGATCGATTTCGATGCGACGGGCAAGGGCACGGCGCAGACGCTATGTTTCACCACCCATGTGGGGGATGAAGCCGTCGCAGGGCCCGGCCATCCGATCCGCATTGTCATCGACCCCGAATCCGAGGAACCCGCGCCCTACATCCTGATCCGCGCAAATCTTGAGGCGCGGATCGACCGCAAAAGCTTCTACCGGTTGGTCGATATCGCCGAACATAGCGACGGCTGGTTCGGTGTCTGGTCGGGTGGGCAGTTTTTTCCCCTGATCCGGTCCGAGGAGTTGCCGGATTAGACCCGACGCGCCACGCGACGGTCCTGCGCCAACAGCACGGCGATTGCCACGATCCCCGCGCCCAGCGCGCGGGTCCAGTTCCAGTCCTCACCCAGAACCAGCATGATCAACATCACGTAAAACGGCGCAATGTTGATGTGGAACGCGGCCAGCGCCACGCCGATTTTGCCAACGGATGCGATGAAAAAGACCTGACTCAGCCCCATTGAGATCAGCGCATACATCACAAGCATACCCATCTGTTGCATATCGACCGGCGCTGTCGGTGCAACGCTGACACCCATTTGCGCGGCGCAGAAAAACAGAACCGAGGCCGTTACCAGCCCGCCGACAAAAGTGATCGTACTGCGCCCTGTCTGGCTAAGCGCCGGGAAATCCCGCGCCGTCGCCATACTGGCCCAGCAAAACAGGGCCGTGGACGCAATGGCGCAGGCCGCACCCAAACCTAATTGCGCCGGGGCCAGCGCGCTGGTTGCAATCAGCCCGCCGATGATCGACACGACCACGCCCAGCGCAAAATTCCACCGCAAGCGCCGCGTACCTGTCGCCAGTTCCAGCAGAGTTGCAAACAAGGGCGCGCCGGACGCAATAATCGCAACCGTCACCGGGTCAGTCAGCTTTTGCGCCAGAATGATCAGGAACATCCCCGACCCCAGCGCAGCGCCGACAAACATCGCGTGCCCCCAACGCGCGCGCAACACCCGCGCGGGCCCATCCATCAACACCCAGACCGGCACCATCACCAGCACTGCCAACGCCAACCGCGCCACCAGCAACGTAATCGGAGGCCAAGTTTGCAGCAAAACCTCGGCCGCAGGAAACCCGGCTGCCCATGTCAGCATGGACGCCACTGCCAGGCCATTGCCGGATACAGCCGAGCGGCGCCCCGCAGACACAGAAAGAGTGTTCCCGCGCACGGGGTCAGGGCTCATCGCCATGGTGTCAGACCTTCTGTTGGAACGGTGGCCGAAAATGATCCACCGTGATGGCTGAAGGCTGGCTGATTCGGGCCGATGGTTCTGGCCGGTTTTCGACAAACTGTCGTTTTCAGTCTCTTTCGTTGAAATCGCTCCAAGGCTAAGGTCCGGCCAGCATCACGTGGGACCTCTTATGCCGAAATTCGCCGCCAACATCTCGCTGCTCTTTACCGAGCTGCCCTATCTCGACCGGTTTCAGGCCGCGGCGGAGGCCGGGTTTCAGGCAGTCGAGATCCTGTTTCCCTATGAGCTGGCTGCCAAGGAAACCCGCCGCGCCCTGCTGGCCAACGGGCTGGACCTGGTGCTGATCAACGCCCCTCCGCCCAACTACACCGGTGGCGAGCCAGGCTATGCTGCGGTCCCAGGTGGCGAAGCGCGGTTTCAGTCCGATATTCGCCGCGTCATGCGCTACGCCGATGTTTTGAAACCAGGGCTGATCCATATCATGTCGGGGTATTACGCGGGACCAGATGCACTAAAAACCATGGTTGAGAACCTGAAATGGGCCGCCGATTTCGCCCCCAAACAGCACTTTACGATCGAGCCGCTGAACCCTGTCTCACAACCCAACTACTTCCTGAACGATTATGATCTGGCTGCCGAAGTTCTGGCCTTGGTGGACCGCCCCAATATCGGCCTGCAATATGACAGCTTCCACGCTCATATGATCCACGGTGACGCGCTGGACGTCTGGCACCGCTTTCACCACATTGTCACCCATGCTCAGATCGGTGCCGCCCCAGGCCGGTCCGAGCCCGGACGCGGGCCAACAGACTTTGCTGCGCTTTTCGAGACCTTTGACGAAATGGGCTATTCCGGCTGGGTCAGTGCCGAATATACCCCCTCAACGGCGCAAACTATCAACAGTCTGGACTGGGTAGAGTTCTGATATCTGGCCTTTTCAAAAAAAATCGCGCAGACATCACCACAATGACTTGAAGGAACTGTGATGATCCCTGCCCGCTTTTCGCGCATTGTGTTCTGTCTGATCATGTCGGGGCTGATGTCCTGCATCGTCACAGGCATTGCCACTGTCAAGGCCATAGGATTTGGGCCCACCACATTCGGCGATTGGATGTCTGCTTGGGGGTTTTGCTGGCCCATCGCCTTTACGGTCATCTTTATCCTGGGACCCACCGTACAACGGTTGGTGAACCGTCTGGTCAAGACGCAGGATTGACCCGCTGCGAAGAGGGCCCGCCGGGCCTGATGAGCAGCGCTTCTTAGTGCGCCTCGGCCCAATTCGCGCCTTGCCCTGCATCCACGCTTAGCTTCACGTCCAGCTTCACCGCGGGGTCCGATGCCCCCTCCATCACATCGCGCGCCACACGAATCACCTGATCCACTGCATCCTCAGCCACTTCGAACAGCAATTCGTCATGCACCTGCAATAGCATCTTGGCAGGCAGCCCGTTGATCGCATCCGGCATCCGTACCATCGCGCGCCGGATCACATCTGCTGCCGTGCCCTGAATCGGCGCGTTGATCGCCGCCCGACGCGAGAACCCGGCATGCGGCCCCTTGGCATTGATCTCAGGCGTATGGATTTTGCGGCCGAACAGCGTCTGCACGTATCCGTTCTCTTTCGCAAAAGCGATGGTGTCGTCCATATATGTCCGTATACCCGGAAAGCGTTCGAAATAGCGGTCAATGAACCCCTGCGCCTCGGACCGAGGAATGCGCAAATTGCGCGCCAGACCAAAGCCCGAAATCCCGTAAATCACACCAAAATTGATCGCCTTAGCCTGGCGGCGGATTTCAGGTGTCATCTCATCCAGCGGCACGTCAAACATCTCGGAGGCGGTCATGGCGTGAATGTCCAACCCATCCGAAAACGCCTGTTTCAGGGTCGAGATGTCAGCGATATGAGCCAAAATCCGCAATTCAATCTGGCTATAGTCGAGGCTAACCATTACATTGCCCGGCTCGGCAATAAACGCCTCACGAATGCGACGCCCTTCTTCAGTGCGCACCGGTATGTTCTGCAGGTTCGGATCGGTCGAGGCCAGACGCCCCGTATTCGCCCCCGTGATCGAGTAAGACGTATGCACCCGGCCTGTATCCGGGTTGATATGGGTTTGCAGCGCATCGGTATAGGTCGATTTCAGCTTGGAAAGCTGCCGCCAGTCCAACACCCGGCGGGGCAGTTCGTGTTCGGTGGCAAGATCTTCCAGAATGTCAGCCCCGGTCGAATACTTCCCAGTCTTGCCTTTCTTACCGCCCTCAAGCCCCATCTTGTCGAACAGGATCTCACCCAGTTGCGCGGGCGATCCCACATTGAAATTCTCACCGGCCAATTCGTGAATTTCAGCCTCTAACCCGGCCATTTTTTGCGCGAAGGCGTTGGACATGCGGCTCAGGACATCGCGGTCCACCTTGATGCCGTGCATCTCCATTTCCTTGAGGACCGGCACCAGAGGCCGCTCCAGCGTCTCATACACGGTCGTCACCTGCACCTGATGCAGTTGCGGCTTGAACAGTTTCCAAAGGCGCAGCGTGATATCCGCATCCTCAGCGGCATAGGCAGTGGCCTCGTCAATCGGCACCTTGTCGAAAGTGATTGCGGATTTGCCGGACCCCAGCAGCGGTTTGATCGGAATGGGCGTGTGGTTCAGGTAACGCTCGGACAGCGTATCCATCCCATGCCCGTGTTCGCCGCCATGCATGGCGTAAGACATCAGCATCGTGTCGTCGATTGGCGCCACGTCCACGCCATAGCGCGCGAAAATCTTGGCGTCGTATTTCATGTTCTGGCCGATTTTCAGGATCGAGGCGTCCTGAAGCATCGGTTTGAGCAAAGTTAGAGCCTCATCCAGCTGCATCTGCCCCTCGGCCAGCGCGTCTGAGCCGAACAAGTCATCCGATGCCCCATCGCGGTGAGTCAGCGGGATGTAACAGGCCGAACCCGCCTCAACACTTAGCGAAATACCCACCAGATCGGCGATCATTTCGTTCAATCCGGTGGTCTCGGTATCGACGGCCACCCAGCCGGTCTGATAAGCGCGGTCGATCCACGCCTGCAGCGCGGTTGCATCGCGCACGCATTCGTATTTCGAGGCGTCGAAAGAGATATCCTCAGCCTCGGTCACAACTTCGGGCGCAGGCGCATCAGCAATCACCGGGGCCTCGGCCCCCAGCTTGTCGGCAATTCGCTTGGTGAGGGTGCGGAACTCCATATCCGCCAAGAACCCCAGCAGGGTCTCAGCGTCGGGGTCCTGAACCTCAAGATCATCCAGCGTGAAATCCAGCGGGGTGTTTTCGTCCAACTGCACCAGTTTTTTCGACAGCTCAATCTGGTCGCGCTTTTCGATCAGGGTCTGGCGGCGTTTGGGCTGTTTGATCTCTTCCGCGCGGTCCAGCAGGGTTTCCAGATCACCGTATTCATTGATCAACAGAGCCGCCGTTTTCACCCCAATCCCCGGCGCACCGGGCACGTTATCTACAGAATCCCCCGCAAGCGCCTGCACATCCACCACCCGTTCAGGCCCCACGCCGAACTTCTCAATCACGCCGTCGCGGTCGATACGCTTGTTCTTCATCGCGTCCAGCATTTCGACGCCGCCGCCCACCAGCTGCATCAGGTCTTTGTCCGAGCTGACAATGGTTACGCGCCCGCCTGCCTCACGCGCCTGGACGGCCAGCGTGGCGATGATATCGTCGGCTTCATAGCCTTCCAACTCCTTGCAGGCGATGTTGAAGGCGCGGGTCGCCTCGCGTGTCAGAGGCATCTGCGGACGCAGGTCTTCAGGCATGGCCTCGCGGTTGGCCTTGTAGAGGTCATAGAGGTCATTGCGGAACGTGTGCGAGCCCTTGTCAAAGATCACCGCCACGTGGGTCGGCGCATCCGGTCCCGCGTTCCCTTCGACATATTTCTGCAGCATGTTGCAGAAGCCCGATACAGCGCCGATGGGCAGCCCATCGGATTTGCGCGTCAGCGGGGGCAGCGCGTGATAGGCCCGAAAAATAAAGGCTGATCCGTCGATCAGATGCAGATGACACCCTTTTCCGAAATTGCTCATGCGCGCTCTCCCTGTCGGTCAGGGATCGTTCTGCCACAGGGGCAGACGGGTGACCAGTCAGGAACGTGCCCTAACCCCCAAAGAGGCCGCTGAAAAAGTCCGAAAAACTATGCACCAGGGCCATTATGACCAGCACACCGAGGAACGCAAAAAACGCAAAGGCGAAAAACTGAAACAGAATGGCGCCAACACCGATAACCATTCCGGCGATGGCCGGGCGACGCCTTTCGTGACGCAGAAGGCCAATGACCGAAACAACAATCGCCAGCCCGCCAAGCATCGCCACACCGATTTGCAAAAAATCATCCAGATCGCGGGTTCGGGCTACAGGCTCGGGTTGCTCTGCCCCCGTGGCGGCACGCAGGGTCGATTTCCCGATCTCGGCCGCCAGTTCGCCAAGCGTGACGCCTGTAGATTGCTGAGGCGCAAACGGTCCCGCCCAAAACACAAACAAGGCGGCGAACAACGCCAAAGCAGCGAAACAGAATCCGACCCAGCCAAAAACCGGGCTTGCGCTGTCCGTTTGAGTAATCTCAGTCATCACACTCACCTAAGACGAATGCGGCACAGCGTATCACGCAAATATGGGCGCGTTTTGGGAAAAAATGACTATTGGAGCAGTTGAAGCCGATCTGTGTTTAAAAAACATAGATGCACAAGACACCCGCTCAGGATAAATCACGCGATACTGAAGGCGCGGTTCGTCTTGTCCCAGTTCATCCCGGATTGCTGCGCAATGTGCTGCATCTGCTTGTTCAATGACCGATCATTCAGCCTGCGACTTAGCGAGCGTAACGGCACAAGGTTTCGTTCCCCGTACCCATCGATCAGAAAGAACATACGTATGTCGTCACGCAATCCATAGACGATGTTTTTCCCATGGATGTCCCGACCCACAATTTGGAACTCAAAAAGCTTTCGGACAAAGATGTTCAGATCATCCAATGTCTCAACCGTCATTTCCTGCCGCGCGCACATCGACAGCAAGTCCTGCGCTAATGCGCCATCTTCGGTGCTGATCCTCTCGACCACGACGCCGGGCCCGACATCTGTCTGCACGACACCAAAGGACCGCGCCAGTGGCAGTCTGGAAATGTCCAGACCACTTTTCAGCGCCGCCTTCATCTCGCACTCCAGCTCTTTCAAGGCGTTTCGGAATGCTGAATCGGGCAGCAGACGACGCACAGCGCGTTTCATTATGGATCTGTTGCGGCGGATTCTGGGACGCGTCACTTTGATCAGCAACTCTGGCTGGTTGGGGCAGGCATAAACGTTCCGGTGGCCGCCCTTGGCCACAATATCCCGGTCTGAAAGGTGCATGACCTGCACGGAAAAGAGCATCTTCGCGCCCTGGAATCATAAAGCTATTTCGTCAGGATATAGAGTCTTCACTCGGGCGGAAATAGGACGCGTAACAGTTTTGTGACGAGCCTACTGATCCTGATCCGCCAGCATATATTTGCAATCGCAATAGGGGCACTCAACCCAGCCGGTATCCTCGGGGATCTGCAGCCAGACCCGCGGATGGCCCAGCGCACCCTCGCCGCCGTCGCAGGCAACACGAGAGGTTTCGACGATCTTGGTTTCCGGCGCTTCGATGGTCACGGCTGGCGATCCTTCTTCGGTTGTCGGCCTCGCGGGCATGGTTTAGGTGCGTTTATGAGCGATGAGCAAACCGGGGGCAAGAGCCACATGAGCGATGCGGCAATCAGGATCGAAGGGCTGCGCAAGACCTATCGTGGCGGTAAGGGCCAGCCTGAAAAGCACGCGCTGAAGGGCATCGATCTGACCGTCCCGCGCGGCTCGGTCTTTGGGCTGTTGGGGCCGAACGGGGCCGGGAAATCGACTCTGATCAACATTCTGGCCGGTCTGGTGGTGAAATCGGCGGGTTCAGTGTCGATTTGGGGGTTTGATCAGGACCAACACCCCCGTCAGTCGCGCGCTGCCATTGGCGTGATGCCGCAAGAACTGAACTTGGACCCGTTCTTCACCCCGCGCGGCGCATTGGAGGTGCAGGCCGGGCTCTATGGCGTACCCAAGTCGCAGCGCCGCAGCGATGAAATTCTCGATCTTGTCGGCCTCAGCGACAAGGCCGAGGCCTATGCCCGCACGCTATCGGGCGGCATGCGGCGACGGCTTTTGCTGGCCAAGGCACTGGTGCACCACCCCAAGATTCTGGTTCTGGATGAACCCACGGCGGGCGTGGATATCGAACTGCGCCAGATGCTCTGGACCAATGTGCGCAAGCTGAACGAACAGGGTATGACGATCATCCTGACCACGCATTATCTGGAAGAAGCGCAAGAGATGTGTGACGAGATCGCCATCATCAACCACGGCGAAAAGATAGCGCAGGACAGTACCGCCAACCTGCTGGGTCGGATGGACAGCCGGACGATGGTGATCCTTCCCGACAGCCCGGTCGTGGATCTGCCCACGACTGATGGTGTCGAAGCCGCTTTGCGCGATGATGGCAGCCTTGTCCTGCAATATCGCAGCGCCCAGACCAGCGCTGAACAGGTGCTTGAGGCCGTGCGCGCCGCAGGCATCCGCATCCGCGACGTGCGCACCGAAGAGGCCGATCTCGAGGATGTGTTCCTCGCCCTGACCTCATCCCGTGCCGATGATGGCCCAGCGGATGATCTGGATCAGCCGCGCCGGGGGATGCACCGGGTCAAGCTTTAAGACCGGTCGATTCGCGCCTGATAGCAGTTGTTTCGGGCGGATCGCACGTGGACATAGGCGATGTCCGCACGGGCAAAGATGTCCTTTACCGCCGCACCAATCTGATCTGTCGGGGCGATCGCCCCGGTGCCATAGACGATCCGGTCATCCAATCCATACCCCTTGATCAGATAGTCCGGAGAGGTGGTCAAAATCTCGGGCAGCTCCGTGCCCTCATATCGCTTACACGGGCTGGCACATAGAAAGATCGGACCCGTTTCCGCGTAAGGTTGTGCCTCTGGAAAAGGGCGATGCGCCAATATCAGCATTTCTTGGCCTTCTGGTATGTTTTGTAGGCAATGTCGGCAGGGATTGCCCGCACCTTTGGAAACGGCGTGCTCGGGTGAGGCGCCATATGCGTCCGGCCCTCCGGCCTGAAGCGCGCGGACTTGGGGGGTGGGAAGGGCAGTGATCTTGAACATCTCGGGTCTCCTTTTTCTGCCACCCTGCCCAGAGGGGAAACTGCAATCGACCCGTTTCCTGCGCAAAGGACTCGAAAAAGAACAAAAGGTGAATATAATGTGGAATCGCCATGTATGCCGAGCTGTCGATCACGTCGAATTTCACCTTTCTCACCGGGGCCTCGCACCCCGAGGAGTATATGCAGCGTGCCGTCACACTTGGTCTGCCCGCCATCGCGATTGCCGATGACAACTCGGTCGCCGGGATCGTGCGTGCCCATACCCAGGCGCGCGA
Organism: Ruegeria sp. F12; assembly: GCF_056533885.1. Taxonomy (NCBI): domain Bacteria; kingdom Pseudomonadati; phylum Pseudomonadota; class Alphaproteobacteria; order Rhodobacterales; family Roseobacteraceae; genus Ruegeria; species Ruegeria sp. F12. Next base: position 177,483 of record NZ_JBQFOV010000006.1, read on the forward strand.
GATTGCCCGAAAGGTGCGCGAACGTATCGAATGGGAAGGGCAGAACACGCCCATCGGCCCGCCCTGCCCCGATCACATTCCCAAACCACCCTCCTACCCGATCCACGCCGTGCCGCGCCTGATCCCAGCGGCACGGCTGATCTTCACCGACGCGCCCACCGTCACCGCCCTGCCCCTGAACCGGCAGGGCTGGGGCAACCTGTGCCGCATCCTGTCGAAAGGCCGCCTGCGTGCGGAAAAAGGCGACTGCATCCTGCACCTGTCCGACCTGTTGGAATTCTCTGACGGTCTGCACCTGCTGCTCTGGCCACAAGCGACCCGGCCGCAGGGCGGCGCGAGTGCTTGGCGGACACAGGCGCAAAAGCTGACGCGCCGCTTTTCCGGGCGGATGCATCTGGTGATGCACCCCAGATATGATGGCGCAGACAGGGAGTATTTCTCTGTATTAGAGACTGAATCACAACAACTCAACCTCCCCACCCTCGCCAGCGCTGCGCCGATAATGCACCATGGTACCCGTCGCAAACTGGCCGATGTACTGACCGCCATCCGACTGCGCCGCAAGGTCGACGATCTGGGCCGCGACGCTCTGGCCAATGGAGAGCAGCGCCTGCGCTCGGAAACCGAGATGCTGCGCATTTTCAAAGGCCATGAAGGCGCTGTGACCCGCGCCCATATGGTCAGCGAGCAGCTACAATTCTCGCTGGATGAGCTACGCTATGAATACCCCAACGAAGGCAGCGACCAGGAAACCCCGACCCAGCGCCTGCACCGTCTGGCCCATGAGGGGTTGAACTGGCGTTATCCGGCGGGCGCGTCCGAGAAGGCCAAGAAAATGCTGGCGCATGAACTGACCCTGATCGGCAAGCTGAAATATGAACCCTATTTCCTGACCGTCCGTGACATCGTCACCTTCGCCCGATCCCGCGATATCCTGTGTCAGGGGCGCGGTTCAGCGGCCAATTCGGTGGTCTGCTATTGCCTCGGCATCACCGAAGTCAGCCCGGAACTGGGCACGATGGTGTTCGAACGCTTCGTGTCTGAGGCGCGGGACGAGCCCCCCGATATCGATGTCGATTTCGAACATGAACGCCGCGAAGAGGTGATTCAGCACATCTATGACCGCTATGGCCGGGAACGCGCGGGCCTCTGCGCCACGGTCGTACATTATCGCGGCAAACGCGCCATCCGCGAGGTGGGGCGAGCGATGGGGTTGACCGAGGATACGATCTCGGCGCTCTCGTCACAGCTATGGGGGTTCTTCTCGGCCAAAGGTCTTGAAGCCGAACGCATGCGCGAGATTGGCCTTGATCCCGACGATAAACGCCTGAAACAGACTCTAATGCTGGTCTATGAGATTGACGGCTTCCCCCGTCATCTGTCTCAGCATGTGGGTGGGTTCATCATCACCGAAGGGCGGCTGGACGAACTTGTCCCCATCGAAAACGCCACGATGGAGGATCGTACGGTTATCTGCTGGGATAAGGATGACATCGATTCCTTAGGTATTCTGAAAGTCGATGTGCTCAGCCTCGGGATGCTGACCTGTATCCGCAAGGCGTTCGATCTGATCAGCCAGCACCACCAGACGGGCTATAGCCTCGCCACCCTGCCGCCCGAGGATCCGGCGGTGTATGACATGCTGTGCAAGGCGGACAGCGTCGGCGTGTTTCAGGTGGAATCGCGGGCTCAGATGAACTTTCTGCCCCGCATGCGACCGCGCAATTTCTATGATCTGGTGATCGAGGTCGCAATCATCCGCCCCGGCCCCATTCAGGGCGACATGGTCCACCCCTATATCCGCCGCCGGAACGGAGAGGAGGAGGTCAACTTCCCCTCGGATGCGTTGGGTGAAGTGTTGGGCAAAACGCTGGGCGTGCCGCTGTTTCAGGAGCAAGCCATGCAGATTGCCATCGTGGGCGCGGGGTTCACCCCAGAACAGGCGGACCGGCTACGGCGCTCGCTGGCGACGTTCAAGAAACATGGTAATGTCAGCGAATTCCGGGCCCTGTTTCTGCGCGGGATGGAGCGGAACGGCTATGAACAGGATTTTGCCGAGCGCTGTTTTTCGCAGATCGAAGGCTTCGGCTCTTACGGTTTTCCCGAAAGTCACGCAGCCAGCTTTGCGCTACTGGTTTATGCCTCAGCCTGGATCAAATGCCACCATCCGGGGATTTTCGCCTGCGCGCTGCTGAATTCGCAGCCGATGGGCTTCTATGCCCCCGCCCAGATCGTGCGCGATGCGCGCGAACATGGTGTCCAGGTGCGCCCGGTCTGTATCAATGCCAGTTTCTGGGACAATGTGATGGAACCCGACGGTCACGGCGGGTTGGCCCTGCGGCTGGGGTTCCGTCAGATCAAAGGCCTGAGCGAGGAAGATGCCAGCTGGCTGACCGCCGCGCGCGGCAATGGCTACCATCAGGTGGATGACGTGTGGCGTCGTGCCGGGCTTGGTCCCTCGGTGATCGAACGGTTGGCTGAGGCCGATGCCTTCTCCGCCTGCGATCTGACAAGGCGCGAGGCGTTGTGGCAGGCCAAAGCGATTGCCACCGCCAAGCCCCTGCCCCTGTTCTCGCAGGATCTGGAAGGCGAGGCGCTGGACGAGCCTGCAGCCTATCTGCCGCAGATGACGTTGGGCGAGCAGGTGGTTGAGGATTACGTGGCCACCCGCCTCAGCCTCAAGGCGCATCCGGTGGCTCTGATACGGCATCTACTGACGCCAGAGCCGCGCGACAAAACCACACCTGTTGCGTGACGTCTGAACCGGGTATCCGCCCGGAACAGAGTCGAAAACGGACCAAATATGACCCGCCCCACCCTGCCGCCGCGCTTTCCCGCGACCCCGGAACAAATCAACGCGCAGGTCCGTGCCTTTTACGCCCGCGTACGCGAGGATGCGGTGCTGGGGCCGGTCTTCAACGCACATGTCCACGATTGGCCAGCACATGAGGACAAGATCGCCGCCTTCTGGAGCAACGCCATCCTGTATGAGCGTAGCTATGACGGCAATCCGCAGCGGGTCCATATCGAGCGGCCCGACGTGCAGTCCGACATGTTCGCACATTGGCTGGATTTGTTCGAAGAGGTCGCCACCCAGGCCTTACCCCCGGAAACCTCCACACCATGGGTCGCGCTGGCCCGAAGAATCGGCGTGGGAATGAAGGCCGGTGTGCAATCTGCACGCCAACCCAAAGACGCACCTACCATCCTGCGTTGATCCCAGGGCATGGCAGCTTTGCCATGTTAGCGGTAAAATAAGGGCTATGCGGGTCGGCCAAATGGGTTTACTCAGGGGTACGACAGCCCCAATGCGCTGCGCCCCTACACCGACACATCACCCGAGGCCGCCTCATGAGCACTCAGAACACCACCCTTCGGGGGCTTGGCTATGCGTTTGCGGGCTTTGCGGTTTTTGCCAGCCATGATGTACTGATCAAAGTGCTGGGTAGCACCTATTCGGTGATGCAGATCATCTTTTTCGCAACTCTGTTTTCCTTTGTGCCGATGGCGGTGACGATCCTGACCGACCGGACCACGGGCAATTTCCGACCACATCATCCGTGGCTGGTCCTACTGCGCTCGGCCCTGATGGTGACGTCCATGGTCTGCGCCTTCTACGCTTTCTCGGCGCTGCCGCTGGCCGAGGTCTATTCGCTGCTATTCGCCTTCCCTCTGTTCGTCACTGTCCTGTCGATCCCAATCCTGGGGGAAGTCGTGCGCGCACAGCGTTGGGCCGCCGTCGGCTGTGGCCTCATCGGAGTTCTGATCGTCCTGCGCCCCGGTGCAACGGACATCACTCTGGGCCACCTCGCGGCCCTGACTGCGGCATTTTCCAGCGCGTTAGGGTCTGTTTTGGTGCGCAAGATCGGGAATGAGGAACGCTCGGCCGTGCTGATCCTATATCCGATGCTGCTGGCCATTGTGGTCATGAGCTTGATGCAACCCGCCGTTTACCAACCTCCCTCGCTGCTGCATCTGGCGATGATGGCGCTGGTGGGCGTGTTCTCGGTCGTCGCACAACACTTGATCATCCTTGCCTATCGAGCCGCGCCCGCTGGGGTCGTCGCCCCCAGCCAATACAGTCAGATCATCTGGGCCACATTGTTCGGCATGGTCTTTTTCAACGAGCGGCCCGATGGCTGGGTCGCCGTTGGGGCCAGCATCATCATCGCCTCAGGCGTCTATGTGGTCTGGCGCGAAAGCCGGGCGAACACCTCGTCGGTCAATACCCCGGTTCTGCGGGTCCGCTCGCCACGCTCTGACACCGGCGCAAGCCGTCCCGGCAAATAAAAACGGCGCGCCATTCACAGCGCGCCGTCCTCAAAATCGCAGGTTGAGGACCTTAGTAAACCACGACCGAGCGGATGCTTTCGCCCTTATGCATCAGGTCGAAACCGTGGTTAATGTCGTCCAGACCCATGGTGTGGGTGATCATCGGGTCGATCTCGATCTTGCCTTCCATGTACCAGTCGACAATTTTCGGCACATCGGTCCGGCCCCGCGCACCGCCAAAGGCCGTACCGCGCCACGAGCGGCCCGTGACCAGCTGGAACGGACGGGTCGAGATTTCGGCTCCCGCAGGCGCCACGCCGATGATGATCGATTCACCCCAGCCCTTATGCGCCGATTCCAATGCGGCACGCATCACGCCCACATTGCCAGTGGCGTCAAAGGTGTAATCCGCGCCACCTTTGGTCAGGTTGACCAGATAGGGCACCAGGTCGCCTTCAACTTCGGTCGGGTTCACGAAATCGGTCATGCCAAACTTGGTCGCCATCTCGACCTTGGCGGGGTTCAGGTCAACGCCAACGATTTGATCGGCCCCGGCCAGACGCAGGCCCTGAATGACGTTTAACCCGATACCGCCCAGACCGAACACGATGGCGCGGCTGCCGATTTCCACCTTGGCAGTGTTGATCACAGCGCCGATCCCTGTGGTCACACCGCATCCGATATAACAGATCTTGTCGAAGGGCGCATCCTCACGCACCTTGGCCAGCGCAATTTCCGGCAGAACCGTGTGGTTCGAGAAAGTCGAGCAGCCCATGTAGTGCAGGATTGGATCACCATCCAAAGTCGAAAAGCGCGAGGTCCCATCCGGCATCAGGCCCTGCCCCTGCGTTTCACGGATCGCCTGGCACAGATTGGTCTTGGGGTGCAGACAGTATTCGCACTCCCGGCATTCCGGGGTGTAGAGCGGGATCACGTGGTCGCCCGGTTTCAGGCTGGTCACACCGGGGCCGACCTCGACCACGATGCCTGCGCCTTCATGGCCCAGAATCGCGGGGAACAGCCCCTCGGGATCCGCGCCCGACAGGGTGAATTCATCGGTGTGGCAGATGCCGGTGGCCTTGATTTCCACCAGAACCTCACCCGCCTTGGGGCCTTCGAGGTTCACATCCATCACTTCCAAAGGTTTGCCTGCCTGAACGGCGACGGCGGCACGGGTGCGCATATTCGGTGTCTCCCTGTCACTTTTGCCTCGACCCTGCGTCAATTGCCGGGCGTTTTCAACTGCGCTTTGATGCCAGCTTTGCTAAACATCTGATATTGCAGAAACGACATTGCCGGAAAGAGGAACGCCAATGCACCGTTTTATTCCCACGCTGGCCCTGCTGACCGCCTGTGCCCAGCCCCCCGCGCCCGAGGATGCGCCCCTGTCGCTCGAACCCGCCCCGGTCGATCTGGCCTTTTGTCAGGGCGAAGCTGTTGCAGGCTCTGTCGGTCAACCGGTTTCGACCATTCAGGCCAAGTTGCCCGAACGGTCCCGCGTTCTGGGGCCCGGTGATCTGGCCACGCAGGATTACCGCATCGACCGGCTGAATGTTTTTGTAGATGAGACCGGGATCATCCAACGCCTGACCTGCGGGTAAGCGTGGACTCGGCGGGCGATTCTACGATAAGAACAAAATGGGAACATTTTGATGTCTGCCAATGCCAAAACGCCGAATACTCTCGCTCTGGTTTCCCCGTCTGGGGGCTGAACGGCTGATCCGCGCTGCGCGGGGGCTGCAAGATGGGCCTTTGGCTGTGGTGACTGAGCAGTCGAACATGCAGGTGATCACATCCCTGAACGCGGATGCGCAGACCGCTGGTCTGCGCGTGGGCCAACCAGTGCGCGACGCTCATGCCATGTGCGCCAATCTGGTGACACGCCCCCGCAACGCCCCGGCCGAGGCTGCGTTTCTGACCGCCCTGCGCCGGTGGGTGGGCAAATTCAGCCCATGGGTGGCTGAAGAAGCGCCAGACGGATTGATCGTGGACCTGTCAGGCTGCGCGCATCTGTTCGGCGGGGAAGAAGCGTTGTTGAACGTGATCGAAACCGACTGCGCCGATATGGGGCTCAGCGTGCAGATGGGCATCGCCGACACGCTGGGTGCGGCCTGGGCGCTGGCACGCTACGCGGGGCAAGAGGCCACCTCCGACCGCAATGGCGACGCCATCAGCCAAGAGGCCCGCGCCACCCGCGCCCGCGCCACCAAGCGGCGGCACTGGACCAAGGGCGGGGCCGCACCGCAAATGGTGGCTGTGGGCAGTGGCGCGCGGATCACAGCGCCGGGGCAATCCTATGGCGCGCTCAGCTCGCTTCCCATTGCAGCGCTGCGGCTTGAGGATCAGGTGGTCGCACAGCTGAACCGTCTGGGCCTGCGCAGGATCGGCGACCTACTGGGGCAGCCGCGCGCGTCGCTGGCGCGGCGATTTGGGCGGGGACTGGTGCTACGGCTGGATCAGGCGATGGGCAGCGCGCCCGAGCCGGTCTCGCCCGCCCGACCGCCGCATCACTTTGCGGTGCGGATGACCCTGCCCAACCCGATCGGTCTGACCGAAGACGTCATGGCCGCCATCGACCGCGTTCTACCGACGCTCTGCACCAAGCTAGAGGAGAAAGCGCGCGGGGTGCGGACTCTGCGGCTGGAAGCCCATCGCGCCGATCAGGCGGCTGAGATCATCGAGGTCGGGCTGGCCCGTCCAACCTATGATAAACACCGCATTCGCCCTTTGTTAGAGATGAAAATCGACCAAATCGATGCGGGCTATGGCATCGACATGCTACGACTTGAGGCGGTGCAGACGGAACCCATCCACGCCCGCACCATGGCCGGTCATGCCGAGGCGCGCCGCGTCGCCCGCAACCGATTGGACGGTAACACCGCTGTCGAAGACCTGATCGGAAAACTAGGTGCGCGGGTCGGGCTGGAGGCGATCACAAGGCGGCACCCGGCGGCCTCGCATATCCCCGAGAAAACCGCACAGGTGCTGGCTGCTGCGTGGTCCGAACCCGCGCAAGACTGGCCTGCACCACCGCGTCCGCGTCCCTTGCAGATGTGGCAACCCGAGCCAGTAGCCGCTCCAGATACCCCAGACGTGCCAGACACATTTCGCTGGCGCGGGCGAAACTGGCAACTGACACAAGCCACCGGGCCGGAACGGATCGCACCGGAATGGTGGCTGGATGACCCTAACTGGCGCAGCGGCGTGCGCGATTACTGGGTGGTTGTGACCGAACAGGGCGAGCGGCTGTGGCTGTTTTACGGCCACGGCGGCACCATGTCGGCGGGCTGGTTTTGCCATGGTCAGTTTGGATAAACCCCTGATTAGAGTCTACTTACCGCGATACACCAGCCAATCCGGCAGGTAATCAATCAGCCGGATCACCCAGGAAAACGGCGCAGGGAAATCGGTGCGGAACCGGCGACGCGCCATGGCTTTGGCCACGCGATCCGCCGCGTCCTCGGGCGTCATCAGCATGGGCATTTTGAAACTGTTCTTCTCGGTCAGCCGGGTCTTGATGAACCCCGGATTGACGATCCGTACGGTTACACCCGATCCGGCCAAATCATGTCGCATCGTCTCGGCCAGCGACACCAGCGCCGCCTTGCTGGACGCATACCCAATCGCCGCTGGCAGACCGTGATAACCAGCCAAAGACCCGATCAGGGTGATATCCCCGCGCCCTGTCTGGACGAACCCCGGCACGGTTTCCCCCAGCACCCGCATGGCCCCAAGATAGTTCACATCGACCATCCTCAGCGCGCGTTCCGTATTCCAGTCACCACTCCGCATGGGATCATAGGCACCAGCGTTATAGACCAGCCCATCGACTGAGCCGGCCTCGGCCGCTGCCGCACAAACAGACTCTAAATCAGTCACATCCATCGCAATCGCACGGGCGTTGGGCAGGGTATCGCAAATCTCGGCCAGACGCTCTGCGTTGCGGGCGGACAGGATCAGATGCGCGCCCTGGCGGCTGAGGGTCTCGGCCAGAGCCCGCCCCAGCCCTTCACTGGCGCCGATGATCCAATATGTCTTTCCGTCAAAGCTGCTCATTCCGGGACCGTTTCATATGCTTTTCTGTTTTACGACCGCCGAGGGGTGCCGGATCACAGGCGGGACAGATAACGCATCTTGTAACCCGATGTCACAACCTAGTGCATTTTCGAAATTCTTCTAACCCGATTGATCCACCCAAGCCTATTCTGCGTATCTTATTGTAATACGTTACAGAACGAGGCTTGAATGTTCGACGAAACCCGGAGCGGTCGGAAAAAAATCGCAGTAATAGGCGCAGGCATCTCGGGTCTCTCCGCAGCTTACTACCTGTCAGAAAGCAATGACGTAACCGTCTTCGAGGCCGAACCCCGGCTGGGCGGTCACGCGCGCACGGTTATGGCGGGAAAGAACGGCGATCAGTCGGTCGATACGGGTTTCATCGTATTCAACTACGTGACCTATCCTTATCTGACCGCCTTGTTTGATGAACTGAACGTGCCGGTTATCAAGTCGGAAATGAGCTTTGGTGCCACCATCGACAATGGCCGCATCGAATACGGGCTGAACAATCTGCGCACCCTGACCGCGCAGAAACGCAATCTTGCGCGCCCCGCATATTACAAGATGATCGCCGACATTCTGCGGTTCGGCAAAGAGGCCCCCGAGGCCGCACAAGACGACGACACCACGATCGGAGAGCTGGTGGATCAGCTGCGCCTTGGCCATTGGTTCCGCCACAATTACCTGATGCCCATGTGCGGCGCGATCTGGTCGACTCCGGTTGAGTTCGTGGATCAGTTCCCCGCCCGCTCATTGGTGCAGTTCTTCCGAAACCATGCACTGCTGGCCAGTGGCCGCGCCAAGCAACATCAGTGGTATACCGTCAAAGGTGGCAGCATCGAATATGTGCGTCGCATCGACGCTGCGCTGCGTGCGCGCGGATGTGATATCCGATTGGCCGCGCCAGTTGATCACGTGAAACGCGACGATGTGGGTGTTACGGTCCACAGCCAAGGGCATGCGGACCAGTTTGACGAGATCATCCTGGCCACCCACTCCGATCAATCGCTGGCCATTCTGGGTGACAGCGCGACCGAAGGCGAACGCGCCGCACTTGGTGCAATCCGGTATCAACCGAACACAGCGATCCTGCATTGCGACGAACGCCAGATGCCCCGTCGCCGTGCCTGCTGGTCCAGTTGGACCTATCGGTCGCAAGCCGGAAACGTAGGCGTAACCTATTGGATGAACCGTCTGCAGAACATTCCCGACAGCGATCCGCTGTTCGTGTCGCTGAACGCTTCATCAGAAATTCCCGCGGATAAAATCTATGATCAGGTGGAATTTGCGCACCCGGTCTTCGACAAAGCGGCCCTGAAGGCACAAGGGCAAATCCGCGCGATGCAGGGACAGAACCGAACCTGGTTTGCCGGCGCCTACAACAGGCACGGCTTTCACGAAGATGGGATTGCCAGCGCGATGCATGTGGTCGAGCACTTGAATGGCACCCAACACACATTCGGAGCTGACAATGAGACTGATGCACAAAACGCAGCCATCGTGGCCTCGGCAAGCGTCTGACTTCTGTCGGGCGACACTCTTGTCCTTGGCCCTGCTGGTGCCGGGCAGCCTGCAGGCCGCTACCGGGCTGAATGATCTAGACGATCCGCAACTGCGCGGCACGGCGACCTATCGCTATCTTGGGCTGCCGCTTTACAACGGGCGGCTTTTCACGCCGGGCGGCGGGGCGTTCGACTGGAACAAGGACTTCGCGCTGGAACTGCAATACCGTCGTAACGTGTCGAAAAAGGTGCTGATCAACTCGACCCTGGACGAGATGGACCGCATCGGGCGTCCCGCCCCTGTGCGTGATCAGCTTGAGGTCTGCTTCAAGGCCGTAAAAAAGGGCGATCGGTATCTGGCAGTTTCGGATGGGCCAAATGAGGTGTCCTTCTGGCTGAACGGCGCAAAAACCTGCACCATGCGCCATCCGGGCATCAAGCGCAGCTTCATGTCCGTCTTTCTGGGCGAGAAAAGCCGCTCGGCCGCTTTCACGCAGAAGCTCAAAGGTCAGTAATGCTGTATCCGAGGGTCAGCCTCTATGCGCTGATGCTCGCGGCGGCGGGCATCCCGCTTTACATCCACCTGCCGCGCTTTGCTGCCGTCAATCTGGGTATAGGGTTGGGGGTGATCGGGACGGTTCTATTGCTGATCCGCCTGATTGATCTGGTGCAGGATCCGCTGATCGGATGGGCCATCGACCGCTGGCCGGGGGCGCAGCTTGCATTCGCCGCTGCTGCCGCGCTTGGATTGGCCATCGGGTTTCCCTTGCTCTTCGGCCTACCCGAAGAAGCAAGTATCCCTGCATTAGCGTCTGTGTTAATCCTTCTATTCTCTGCCTACAGCCTAGGCACGATTCTCCTCTATGGGCGCAGCGCTACGCTTGCCAAGCGAGCCGACGCCCAGGAATTGATGACCCTGGCTGCGTGGCGCGAGGGCGGGCAACTGACGGGCGTCATTCTGGCAGCCATCGCCCCGGCTGTGTTCGTGGCGCTTGGCGCCGGGGCGCAAGGCTATCCCGCTTTTGGGCTGTTTCTGGGGGTGCTGGCCCTTCTCGCCCTTGCGATGACCATTCCAATCTGGCGGCGCGCGCCGATCACCGGACAAGGGATATCTCTGGCGGGGCTTGGACAAGCTGGTGCGTTGCGTCTTTTGGTTCTGGCGCTGGTGAACAGCCTTCCTGTGGCCATCACCTCGACCCTGTTTCTGTTCTTTGTTGAAGACAAGCTGCAACTGCCGGGCAAAGCGGGCCCACTGCTGATCCTGTTTTTCCTCAGCGCAGGCGTCAGCGTTCCGCTTTGGGCACGGCTGAGCAAGCGAATTGGCCCAAAACAGACTCTGATTATAGCCATGCCCCTGTCTATCGCGGGCTTTATTGGAGCGGCCATGCTGTCGGCTGGAAACCTAGCTGGCTTCGCCGCGATCTGCATCGCTTCGGGCGCGGCGTTGGGTGCCGATATGGTGGTGCTGCCTGCCATGTTCTCGGTTGTGCTGACGCGTGCAGGGCTGAATGCCTCAACCGCCTTTGGCATCTGGTCCTTTGCGGGCAAGCTGGGCCTTGCGCTGGCTGCTTTTTTCACCCTGCCGCTGCTGGAACGCAGCGGGTTCACTCCTGGTCAGGAGAACACGACCGAGGCGCTGAAAACGCTCACCCTCGCCTATGCCGTTCTTCCCTGCATCCTGAAACTCGGCGCGTTCGGACTGGTTCTGACGCTGCCTACTGAGGTCTCTGCCAAATGAAACTGCTTGTTGTTCTGCTTTTAGCCGTCTTGGCTCTGTTCGTCGCAAAGAGTCGATTTCTGAGCTTCCGATCGCAATCCCCCGCCGATTACGCTGGAACCGGCCCTGCCTTCAAAATGAAGGAAAACCTGAACGGAGAGATCCTGTCCGAAGGTCTGATCTACGGCCCCAACGGCAAAATGACCAACAGCTTTGTCGCCCGCATGGTCGGGGAATGGGACGGCAACTCCGGGACGCTGGCCGAGTATTTCACCTATTCCAACGGAAAGAAGATGACACGTAAATGGTATCTAACACTGGGTGCCGGCAACACATTCACGGCCAAGGCGGATGATATCGTGGGCGAAGGGCAAGGCACGATTTCGGGTTCGACCGTCAAACTGACCTATCGGATTATCCTGCCCGAGGACTCGGGCGGGCATACGCTGGATGTCACCGACTGGATGTATCTGACCGAAAGCGGCGTGATAATGAATCGCTCGGAAATGCGCAAATTTGGCATCAAAGTCGCCGAACTCGTCGCCACAATGCGCCCCGCGCCTGAGGTCAAAGCCGCGCATCTGAACGGAGCCAACGGGTATGACTCAGACAGCGAAGCAAGGCCCCTGCAATGACCCTGCGCCGGTTTCTGATCACTTTACTTGCCATCGCTGGCGTCGCTGCGCTGGCGTCATGCTCGGCCAAACCGCGGGTGCCCAAATCGTTCCTGTCAGACCGGCAGTTGAATCTGGAAGAGTTCTTTGAGGGTAAAACCGTCGCCTATGGCCAATTTCAGGATGTTCTGGGCAATGTCCCACGCCGGTTCACGGTGGATATCGACGGAACATGGGACGGCACAACCCTGACTCTGGTCGAAGATTTCGTCTATGATGACGGCGCGACCGAGCAGCGCATCTGGACCCTGACCAAAACCGGCGAGGATACTTGGACGGGCACGGCTCCGGGTGTGCTGGGTACGGCTAGCGGGATTGAACGCGGCGATACGTTCAATTGGAAATACAAGATCGATCTGCCGATCAAGGACGGCACCATGCGGGTGAATTTCAACGACTGGATGTGGTTGCTGACCGATGACCGGTTGCTGAACCGCGCCTATGTCTCGCGCTATGGTGTGCGCCTGGGCGAAGTCGTACTGTTCTTCGAAAAGAAATAGAAAAAGGGCAGGCGCAAGGGCCCGCCCCAAAATCAGAATTGCCTAGGTCGACTTAGAAGTTGAAGCGCGCACCAAAATCGGCACGGATAAAGCCATCTTCGTCGCCTTCTTTGATCTCGCCGATACCGCCGCGCAGCGATGCGCCGTTGCCCAGATCGTAGATTGCGCCAACACCGATGTTGCGCTCGTCATCATCCGCGTTGCCGTCACCATAAGCGACCAACAGCGTTGTCGCGACTCCAACGTTATACGAGGCCGAGAAACCATATGCGGTGCCATTCTCGGCATCGTCCGCGACGTCATCGTCCGCCAGGAACAAAGTACCGTAGAAGTCACCCAATTCTGCACCAAGTGTCAGAACAGTAAGGCTTTCGTCGTCGCCATTCGCCAGATCTTTTTCACCATAGGCGACCGAAGCGGTAAAGGCGTCAAACGAGTATGACGCAAAAATATCCCAGCGGTCGGTGCTTTCATCAGACCCGTTCAGAGCAACAGTTTCCTGATCATATGAACCGCCAAAGCTCAGGTCGCCAAGCTGGTACTGAGCGAACACCGCGTTCGCGCCCGAACCCGTCGAACTGTATTCGAGGAACTCGTAGTTGACGCCAACATACTGACCCAGGAATTCTTCCAGGCCCGGTTCATTGCCGAAGTAGTCATCCAGGTTGTCAAACGAACCTGCCACGTTTCCGGCATCGACACGCAGCCCACCGTAGAGAACTGAGAAACGCGCGCCGTTCAGGCCCGCCTCAGTGGCTTCGCCATTGCCGTTGTCTTCGTCGGCTTGCAACCGGACGCGTGCCTGAAATTCAACGCCGCTGTCCGTTTCGACAATCCCGTCGATGTTCAGACGGAACCGCGAGATCAGGATCGTGTCGTCAGTGTCAACATTTGCAGTGTCCGTCGAGGTAACGACGCCACCAGCGGTGTTGAAATTGGTAACGTCGCCAGAGCGATCTTCTTCGTAGCCGATACCAAAGCGGGCGAAGCCGCTGAACTTTATTTCCGCCGAGGCGGCACCTGTGGCCGCAATCAGTGCAGTCGATGCGATGAGGAGTTTTTTCATGGTAAATCCATAAATTTCGAGAGGAGGATGGCCGCAAAGCTGCGCCCGACGCTCCTTTCGTGGATTTACAAAAAATACGCAATATGTAATTTTTGTCCAAATACCAGCATATCGTGCTCTGTTGCATCTATGCATCCATCTGCTTCTGGCGATGCAGCGTGTGTCCCCTACTTATGAGGGTTTTGCGCATTCTCCAGACTGATAACGCAGCTGTGATCCACAAAAATCATCCTGACTTCTTGCAAATCAATCGCGTCACTCATGTTGGAAAAATCAACCTGGCACCTTGGATGTTTGACCTGCCTTGCGACGGAAATCCGATTCGACGATTGGGCAAGGCGTCAATTGCTGGTGTAGAAGAAAGACAGCTTGCGGCTTACGCCTCCCGGCGGTCGGGGGAAAGGTTCAGCGGCGCGTACCTGTTCGCGGGCAGCGCGGTCCACTTCGCGCGAGCCCGAGCTGTCAACCACTTCGACAAATTCCAGTGTGCCGTCGGGGTTGATCTGGAAAAACACCTGCGCGAACCCTCGGGCCGACACAAAGACAAGCGGCGCTCGGTTCAGATGCACCAGTACCTGCCCTTCGTAATTGGTTTCATTCGCATTGCCCGGCCCGCGACCGCCTGATCGCGTACCGCTATTGCCGGATGTGAACGCGTCGACGCCCCGGCGACGATAGGCCGTCAAAGGCGACTCGATCTCTTGTGCAGGGAAGCGCAGGTTGCTGAAATCACGTGCGCCGTTGGCGATACCCCGTCGTTGAGGAACAGGCTGCCGTTCCGGGCGCTGCGGGCGGATCGAGGTTGTGACAGCCAATTCGGTCGGCGCGTCGTTTTCAACCGGCTCCAGCGCCGTTTCGGGCAAGTCAGGTTCAATCGCCTCACTTTCCAACGGAACAACCGGAATCGCCGTCGCCTCGGGAACTGGCGCAGCTTCAGTCGGGGGCAAAGCAGCCAGTTGTTCCTGCGCCGGCTCGACAGGCTGCGCCTCTTCCAGAGGTTCAGTCGATTCTGCCGCAGCATCCGGATCGCCCTCGGGCGTTTCGGCACGTTCGGCCACCTCAACAGGCGGAGTTTCGTCGGCCTCTTCGCTGGCGGACTGATCGCCATCGGTCCCGTCTACACTTTCAGCCACGTTTGGCTCGACTGGTTCAGTGGCCTCGGGCTGCACGACTTCGGCCTCTCCCAGATCCGGGGCAAAACTTTCTTCGGGGTTGTCCGACGCGACCAGCGCCTCGCTGATGGGAACCTCGGGGGTTTCGGGAATCTCTTCTTCGACCGGCTCTTCCTCGGCGGGGGGCTCGGGCGCTTCGGCCTGTTCCGGCTCAACGGCTTCTTCAGCCTCCTCGGCGAGGTCTTCGAAACTACTGCCCAGCTCAACTGAGTTCTGCGCAGCCGCCTCGCTGCCGTCTTCGGCCAGTCGCGGCGCAGTATAGAGCAACCCCATCAGGTGCAGGATCAACGACACCAGAATGGCTACGACGGCGATGACCACCGAACCCCGGATCATTTCAGCGCCTTTTCCGTCACGACAAAGACAGAACTTGCCCCAAGGCGGCGAAGCTGGCCGGTGATTTCAATAAGCCGCGCGCCGGGGGCCTCGCGGTCCGGTACGATGCGGACGGCACCGGGTTCGCGCCCTTCCATATAAAGCTCGGGCAGAATGGCGTTGCCGCGAAAGCTGAGCGTTCCGTCCTTATGCAGCACCAGTGCATCCGGCGGCTCTCGCCCTTCCAGTTCCGAGGTGTTCACAAGTTCTAGGTCGGGGTCCAGAGGCGTAGCGATCGTTCCCGTGATCAGAAAGAAGATCAACATCAGGAACACGACATTGATCAAAGGAATCGTGGAGTCGCGCTTGCGACGCGGAGTACCTGAGCGGATCATTCCAGCACCAACACGCTGAGGTCTTCGCGCCCGCGCAGACGCACCAGCAAATCGACCAAACGTTGCGAGGTGGTGTCGGGATCAAGGCTGACCAGCACCTGCCCGGTCTCAATCTGTTCGGTCAGTTGGTCTAACGTGACCTCGGCCCCGTTCAGCGTCAGACGGTCGGGGCCAAGCTGAACGAACAACCGCTCGGTCTGTGTGTCCGAGGGCTGGCTGCCGCCGGTCGCATTGCTCAGTTCGACTTCGGCAAATTTCGAAAAGGTCGAGGTCAGCATGAAGAAAAGCAGCAACAGAAAGATCACGTCGATGAGGGGGGTCATCGACAAGGGCCGCCGGACAAAGGGCGCGCGGTTACGCATGTCCGGGCGCGGCAGCCATGGTCTGAGGTGCGTCAGGCAGTGGAATCGCTTGACCAGGCACAAGAATGGTCCGCAGCGCCTTGTCGGCAAACACCCGTTCCCGCGCGGTGCGGCTTTCGAACCAGGACAGCACCATCGAGGTGGGCATCGCCACCGCCAGGCCGACAGCAGTGGTAATCAGCGCCACCCAGATCCCGCCTGCAAGCAACGACGGGTCAACGGACGAGCCCGCAGATTGCAGGCTCTGAAACGCTTCGATCATGCCCAAAACCGTCCCAAACAGACCCAAAAGCGGGGCCAACTGCGCCACGGTGTCCAGCAAGCGAAACCCACGCTCCAATCCGGCCAGGGCCAGACCGGCCTCGGCATCCAGACGCTGATCCAAGCCGGGGGTTTCGGGCGCGTCCATGGCCACCTCGACAAGCGGGGCCAGATAGCTGCGGCTTTTGGCCAGACGCGCGCGGGCGGTTTGTACGTCGCCATCATCCCATGCCGCCAGCGCCTGCGACAACACCCGGTGCCGCCCCACGCCCGAGGCTGCAAATTGCCAGAGTTTGTAAAGGGTCACCGCCAGCGTCACCACGGACATCGCAATCAGGATCGCAACAACCGGCCCGCCGAGTTCAAGGATCTGTTCTATTGCCTGTATCATCCCAACACCTCTGCATCCGTCCGGCTGCTCAGCGTCAGGGCGGCGTCACAGATCGGGCTGTCGGCACCGTCTACAAGACAAGAGCTTGTGCCATTGAAGAGCACCTGCCCCACCCCGGCGCAGGTGATACCGGTCAGATCGAACTGACGCACCCGCACGCGATCCTTTGGCATATCGCGGAATGAAAACAGCGTCAGACGCTCGACCGTACCTTCCGCATCGAAGATCACGGTCTGAAAGCTGGCCGTCTCAATCGCGGTGCCGGTGTCGTTTTGCACCACAAAGGTCAGCCGACAGGCCTCACCAGTATCTTGCATAGTGTTGAGTTCGATCTGCAATCCGCCCGTTTGGGACTGATCAGATTGCGCCAACGCTGCAAAAGGCAAAGTGCCGATAAGAACAGCGGCAACTGTCCGGCGGAGAAACAACATGCGCGTGCTCCTGATTTGTTTCTTGCGGTCCGAAGGCCTGCGACGTTCCGCCGACATTCAGTTACACATATCCAACACAGTCCGTAGGTGAAAGCCATCCCGACAGCTTTGTGATTTGACGCAAAGTTCCGCCACCGCGCCGCTCGAGTTACTGCGATGTGACCAGGGCGCAAGCCAGCAGCCATTCCAGCGCGTTGGATTTCATCCCGTGTTCAGCCGTTATGGCGATGCTGCGGCTTTCGAATATCTGCCCATATATTGGCCATTCGTCCTGATTGAATGGATAAATTGCACCCTCGACCTTTTTAAGTTCCCATTCGTTAAGCTTGCCACCCGCCACGCCAAAGCTGATCTGACCGGGAATGGTTTCATCACCATAGTGGTCGGTCAGCAAAGGGTCGGCAAAGCTGCGCTGACCCAGCCCCTGCACGAAACTGACATTGGCCGGGTTGCAGCCCATCCCGAACCACATCCCCTCGACCGCCGCTGCAAATAATTCCGCAGGGATTTTGCCCGTTGCTGCGTATTGCAGCGCTATCTGCCCCGCCCGCCAGTTCGAGCCGGGGCCAAACCGCAGCCATCCCCGCCCCCAAACATAAGAATCCGTGTTGTGCAGCCCGAAATCCTGACCCATCCGCTTGCCGTTCAGGGCGCGGTATTTGATCCAATTTTCGATCGCGGCAACCAGCTTGGCATCCGTGGCCCGCCCTTCGCGCCCCGCCTTGACGTAGTCTAAATAAGAATTGGCAAAAAACTCTGGTCGCACGCCCTCCAGCGGGGTCTCGGCACGGGGTTCGAACGGGTTGAAATCCTCGAACACCTGCCGCGTGGCGGCATGACCTGTTGCGCGGTATAAGACCGAGGCCGAGGCGATGCGCGCCCGCGAGACATCGGCGCGCGGATCGCCCTGCCCGTCCTCATTTTCAGGCACCGGCTGTTGTTCCGCCCAAAGCCAGGCACGAAGCGCTTCGTCGATCAGCGCATCTCCAAGGGCCGCGTCCCCGCAAACCGTCTTGATCACATGGCCCAGCTTGGCGGCCCCATGGGCAAACCGATACGCAGCCCAGTCCTCCGGCGCATAGGCATACGTCACCTGAACCGGGTTCCACGAGACCGAGCCCAAAATCCCGCTGCTGGAATATTCAACGCCACCGATGATCCCGCCATCCGGCAACTGCGTGCGCCGCCAGATCGAGGCCCCCCACAGCGCCTCGTGGATCAGATCTGGCAGTACGGTTTCACCATCCCCCCGGTCCAGGTCATTCTTTCGAGCTGCAACATCACCATGCGCGAAAGGTTTTCCGCTTTCTGGCAGGTTCAGTGCCAAAGCGCGGATATGGGGGTAGGTCTCGACCAGATCGGCCATGTGATAGACCACGTTCATATGCTGGATACGGCGATCCCAGTCACCCGCATCGTGCCAACCGCCCCACGCCTCCGGGTTCGCAGTCATCTGGGACGCGTCGGGGTAGTCTTCGACCCCCAAGGCCTCGGCCTGTTGCGCCAGGGATTTCGCGGCCGAGGCCTTGCCATACCCTTCGCGCGTGTCACCCAGTTTGACGCCGGTCTGCCAGACGGTCAGCCCATCTTCGGGATGACCGTTGCGCGGGCGGGTGCGGCCCTCGCCATATGGATCTGTGATCGCGCAGCCTGATCTTTGGTGGAAATACCACCGCGCCGCCAGCCGCAACGCCCCGTCATAAACCCTTTGCGTCACATTGAACGGAAACGACTGCCCGACCCGGTCGACCTGAATATAGTACGATCCGATGTGATCAAGGTCCGAGAAATCGGCCTCATATACATCGCAGCCATTATAGTTAAGGTCCGGCCCATGCGGCTCGGACCCCGGTTTGGCCAGTCGCAATCGCCCCGATCGCAGTTCGGCCCCGTCCTCAGTCGAGATCAGGCGCCAAACCGTCTGTTCGGACAACAGCGCATCGGTATTGCCGCCCTGATTGTTCATGTCATGACCCCACCAGCTTCCGACATAGGCCTTTTTAGGGCCTAGTATTGGATAGCCTTGCTGGCAGAGATGGATGGATTCGCTGAAAGTCTCGGCCTGTTTCCGCGCCGCGGTTTTGGTCACAGACGGCCCGTTCAACGAGACAGTCGCACCGTCGGGAATAACGCGGTCCAGCACAAAGGTCAGTTGGTGCCGCTTGGTGCTTTCCCATCGCCTGACACCAATGGCGCGCGTCGCAACAGGGGTGGTTTTTCGATAAAGCGACCGGATCGTCGCGGGCTGGCCGTCGACCTGAACCTGCCATTGCGCGGGCTGGTCGGCCAAGGCGGCGGTCGGCGCCTCTTGAGGGCCTTGGCGAAAACCGCCTTTGCGGCTGCCCTTGGTTATCTGTGGCCATGGAGTAAAAAACTGCGGCTGTGTTTCGCTTTGACGACCCGAGAAATTGCCCTTTTCCCCGTTCAGCTTACCACGCGCGCCAAAGGCATTGCCCGTATCTAGGGTCCAATTAGCCCGGTCCTGCGCCGTCACGACAATGGGTTGCGGCAGGTCGAACATCGTATCCATCACCGTCAGTTGGACCACGCTATCGCCCAAAAAACCCATAACAGGGTCTGGTAGCTCGCCTGCTGCGACACTGGAAACCAGCGTGTGGGCAAAGGGCGCAGACAAGGCCAGAGCCGTTCCTTGCAGCAATACTGCGCGCCGTGTGAGTCCCATTGGCTGTATTCCTTGCTTCGATGCGACTGTTTTACACCCTACGATCAAGACTGCGAACAAAGCGCCAGATCAATTTTGGGCGAAACAGGCTGTCAGGATACATAATCACTCCGCGCAGCCCTTCCAACAAGGCCACAGGTTTGCGGCCATATTGGAACTGATTGCGGACATTGGACCAATAGCGGTCAATCTCACGCGCGCGCAGCAGACGCCGCAGCTGCGCGCCGAATTTCTGCTGCATTGCGGGATTCTTGGCGATCTTTTCGATGCAAGGCGCCATCTGGGTAAACCCCGTGTCTCGGGTCTGAAAATTCGCCCCGGTGGCCACCTGCCTATACAGCAACAGCGCAGGGCCCGGCACCACCTCAAACCGACCTTCCAGCGCGACGCGACTCCAGAACTCCCAATCCTCGCCGTTTTTCAGGCTGGTGTCATAGCCCCCGGCCTGTCGCGCTGCTTGCGTTCTGAGAGCCAGCGCGCCACCATTGACCACATAATTCTTGCGCAACAGTGCCGCCAATTGATCCTGTTCGGGGATCAGCGCGCGATTATCCGCGCCGCGCAAATCTTCGCCGTCGACGTTGATCCGCTGAACGCCCGCAACGGCACCAACCGCGTCGCTGTTCGATAGCGATGCGTGGAACCGCTGCAACGCCTCAGAATGCAGCAGATCATCCGCATCCAGAAACAGAACAAACGCGCCACTGGCTTGTTCGAGCCCTAGATTGCGGGCGGCGCTGACGCCCTTTGCCGGGCCTGACACTGGCCGAAACCGGGCATCCTTCTGTGCGTAAGCATCGAAGATGCGTCGTGTGCCGTCGGTTGAGCCGTCGTCGATACAGATCACCTCGAACGCGGTTAGGGTTTGGCTGCTGACGCTGTCGAGCGTCTGCGTCACGAACCGTTCCATGTTGCGGGCGGGGATGATGATTGAAAACTCGGGCACGGGGTCGGTCATTTCAGCCGCCTCCGACCCGGTCGACCTGCACGGCCGAAGCGCTGTATTCGGCAAACTCCACCCGCATCAGGGCAGCCAGCATCCCGGCGCCACGATAGATCTCCAACAAGCCCCGATACCATCTGGGTTTCGAGCCGAACCCCAGGCACAGACACATCACACAGCCCCATCCGATGACACCCACCCCTTTGACCGCACGCATTGCGACGCCTTTGCGCCGGATCAGGGCGATGCGCCCCAGCGTGTTGCCCTTGCGAAACCAGCGCCGTCCCAGCCATTTCAGCGTCGCGCGGTTTTCAGGCACGTCGTCCCAGACCATTGCCTGCGCCGCCGCCCGGATCACACCGCCTGATTGGCGCATGCGCGAAAAAAACTCTTCGTCCTCGCCGCCGGTGATATTGAACCGGGGATCAAAGCGCATGTTGCGGTCGCGAATGACGCGTGCATCGGCCATCGAGTTATTCGTCGCCGCTGACACCAGCGCAGCGCCCTGCTCATACGGCCCCATTCGAAACAGGTTCAGCGCTTCGACCCAGCCCGGCGGAGGGGTTCTGAACCTCGGCTCGACCGGGCCCTGCGCAGCAATCGTGTCCGGCAGTTGCATCGTGTCCAGCATCTGCAGAAGCCATTGGTCCGAGACCGCCTCATCATCATCCAGAAACGCGACATAGTCCGCGTCGGACGGCGCCTCGGCCAGCGTCCGGTTCCGGGCCGAAACAATGCCGCGTGCGGGTTCAATCACATAGATAACCGGCCAACGCGAAAGGGCGTGAATATCCCCTAACTCTGCTTGCGCCGTGGCTTCGGGCGCGTTGTCGGCAATCACGAGCGTCACGCGCACATCCCGACCCTCAAGCTTTTGCGCGTTCAGACTGTCGATCAGCGCCTTCAGCCCATGAGGCCGCAGGTAGGTTGCGATACAAATAGCAACATGAGGTCGCGTGCTATGGCGGGCATCAGCGCTCATAACCCGCCTGCTCCAGCGCCTGTCCGGCCAACTTGTCGAACCGGGCTTTCTTGCTGTCCGGCCACTCGGCCCAGCGCTTTACCGGGTTGAAATCCGCGGTCTTTGCCTGCGGTTGCCAACGCTGTTCGTTCGCAGCGGTTGAACGCGAGGACCCCCGCACCGGCATCTTGTCGATCTCGGCCCAAGGAAAGCGCGGGGCCTCCAGCCCGATATGGTCCAGCATCTGCTGCACGTGGCTGGGCGTATTGCCGACGATATCCTCGTATCGGACAACCATCGTATCAGCGTTTTCATTAGGGCCGCCGCTGCTGAAACTCAGAATCGCCTCGGCCCCCAAACGCCATTCATCGGCCAATTGGCGGAAATTTTTGCTGCGCAGGGAAAACCGCGAGAACGTTCTGAGCGAGGAGTCCAGCACGTCCCGCCCGTCCCTGAGACATAGGATTATCTTGGCGTCGGGAAAGATATAGCGTGCCAGCGACAGGTCCTGCACATGCGGGCATTTTAGTAGTATGTGCTGCCCCTCGGCCTGCGCCTGCAACTCGCGGAACCATGCCCCAGCCAGCATGGCCAGCATGTCATAATGCCCCAGCACTTCCTCATTGCGCGGGAAGTACCGCAGGAAATCACGCGAAAAGGCCGCTGCGTCGCCAGCCGCGTGAAGCAGCGGAAACTCATAGAGCCTGCCGGGATCGGCGGTGACGTCAGGGTGCATTCCCACCAGATCATGCACAAAATTCGTCCCCGAACGGGGCAAAACGCCAAAAATCAGGATCGGAGTACGGATGTCACCGCGCGCCCTGCGCGCAAGGGCGGCAAGATGTGCGCCCTGTTCGGCAGAGACTTGCGGCATGAAATCCCGGCCATCCAGAAACCGGGCCCCCAAAATGCGGCGGGTCATACGCGTGATCTGGTTGATGCGCAGGTCCCCAAAAATCCGTGCTGTATCCCGGACGCCCATATCTTACCCGTGCGTTCCCGTCTTGATCGGTGGCAAAAGTTGCCAAGTGGGCCAAGGTAGATTGTCGCGCCCGAGAAACTGCGCGACAAACTCCATGTCGTCGCGGAATTGCTCGGCCAACATCACGCGAGTTTCGGGTGTGGGCGGCGACACTTTTGTTTTCAGATGCTGTTTATTCATAGCCAGAGCCTGCTTCAAGCCAGGTGCCTTCTTCAACCCTTTGACCAAATCTGCCAACCCAAGCGAACGCAGAACTGAACCACCCTTGCGTAATGCATTCTGAACGGCCTGGTTTTTGTATACGATAGTTTCGTGATGACGTTCAGTTATCGCAGAGGGGTTTTCCTCGGGCGCGACACCCAAATGTGCGCAAATGCGCCGATAGGTTCCCTGAGGATCTTTCGCCACGTCTTCGGACAGCAGGACAAGCAGTGCGCCTTTGTTGAAGTAGTCCAACCAGTTTTGCAGGTTCGCTTTGTAGTGGCTTTGCAGCGTGTAGGCCGGGTTCAGCGGCAGCGCATCTTCGAACGATGTATCAGGAGGAATGTGACCTTTGCGGATCTCGTGCAGATGATTTGAAAACGCCCGTTCGACCGGATCACGCAGAATACAGATCAGCTTGAAGTCGGGGTTATAGTCCCACGCCCGTTGTGCGGCATCGCGACTGTAGAAGTAATTGGGCGAGCATTCGCCCCGGATAACGCCCGGTTCAGCCGAGTCGAAGCGGGATTCATACCACTGAAACCCCAAATCGTAACGGGCATTGAAAAAATTGAGCTCTTTCGTTTCACTGGTCCGCACCGACGGGTGTTCGGAAAGCACATGATGCAGCCACGTGGTGGCTGCTTTTTGGACACCAATCCCGATAAAATTTGTCTTCGTCACTCGCTCACACCTTCGAAAAACAGGCCCTATGGCCCGACACCTTTACCCCTGCCGTCACCGGCGCAAAAACTTTGTGAACACGTCTTTCCTGACGACGATACTCAACGCATGCGGTAGTGTATGCAAGTATCGCTTGAGCAGGTAGCCCGGACCTGTCGCGATACGGTGCAACCACTCCAATCCCATGGACTGCATCCATCGCGGTGCTCGGGCGTAGTCCCCAACCACGTAGTGATAGCACCCTCCACAGGTCACCACCCAGGCGCATTGCGTCAGCTTCGGCGCGATACGGGCGGCAAAATACTGTTCTTTCGGCTTGCCGAGCCCCACCCACAAGATATCCGCACCGCTCGCATTGATATCGGCAATCACCGCCTCTTCATCGGCGGGATCAAAATACCCGTTGCGGCGCCCGGCAATGACAAGACCGGGATACATCTCTTGCAGGCGCGCTGCGCAATCTCGGTTGATCTCTTCGGTCGCGCCCAGCAGGT
The DNA here is from genome assembly GCF_056533885.1 of Ruegeria sp. F12. Lineage (NCBI taxonomy): Bacteria > Pseudomonadati > Pseudomonadota > Alphaproteobacteria > Rhodobacterales > Roseobacteraceae > Ruegeria > Ruegeria sp. F12. The sequence goes on from NZ_JBQFOV010000006.1 coordinate 201,548, forward strand.
AAAAGCTGAGACCGTTTTTAGCAGCGACCTTAGCCGCCGAGTGGATGAAATCTGTGGTTGCGGTACGTTCGGGCACCCCGCCCTCTCCGTGCGCCATACGAGACGCCCAGACGACGATCTGGCCATCCGCATGGATGATATCAGCCGAATCCATCACACGGGCAAATCCTTCGTCCGTGGCATAGGTGGATATGGCATGCGCATTCGAGCTGAACACAGTCACCGCACGTGTCAACGCGCCAGATCGCCGTTTGAGCACATCTTCCGCCATTGCTTTGGTCAGGTCTTCATCCCCGGCTTGCGCGACGGGTACCCCTCCGACCAATATGTGCGGCAAGCGCATTTCGACCGTCTTGTTCATCAATACTCGTTCCAAAATCACCAGGTAACACTCGACGCTGGACTCAAAGTAACAGCCGCAGCGATTCTTACTATTAAATTAGAGTTTATCTTCCGTTCATCTTGGAAATTGACCCTACTTCGCACCAATTGCAGGCAAGCCGCACCGAATTAGTCATCAATCCTCCGAAACTTAGCACATTGTTTACGACATATGCGGTTTTCTCTGTTGAATACAGGTTTGTGGGCCTATGTTTTCTGTAGTCCGTGTTTCAGATTGTTAATTAGTTATGACTGATCAGTATCGCCGAGGATTGGATGTTGAATTGACGGGTTTCGGCCAGGCTCCGGCCGGCGATCCCGAACTTAGGGTGTTGTCGAATATCGCGTGGGCGATCCGACGTTCGATCCTGTGGATATTGCTGGTCGGATTTCTGGGCGGGGTGACCGCCTATCTGCTGTCCTACCTGTCGGACACGAAATACACCTCAAGCGCGAAGGTCATGATCGAGACCCGCGTTCAGACCGAAACTCAGTTTACGCCGCAGGTATCGGGCCTGCCCCTTTCCCTGACATCGCTTGAGAGTGAGTTGCAACTTCTGCGCTCGACCGACCTGATCGAAAATGTCGTGGATCGTCTGGAACTGCATATGGATCCGGAATTCTCGGGTGCTGAAACTGGCTTTACCCTGTCTCCTATTGCCTTGGCGCGCCGTTTGAAAAACGGGCTGGTCAGTGCACTCAGCGGGGGGGATGACGCGGACGAGGGTGGCGACAGTGGTCAAACCCTGGAAGAGATGCAGCGCGAAGCGACCATCGAGAAATTGCTGGAGGCACGCCGCATCGAACAGATCGGCGAAACCTCAGCCGTGTACGAAATTCGCGTCTCTGCGAAAACGCCGCAAAAAGCAGCCGTCATCGCCAACAGCCTGGCCAATGAGTACCTATTTGTCCTGACGCGCATGAAACGCGATGATCTAAGCCAGTCGCAGGAATGGTTGGCAACGCGGATCGGTCAGATTCGCGAAGACCTGAACAAGCTCATCTCGGATCTTGAGGCACATTCGGTCGAAACGCCGTATTCACCGGAGGAATACGCCACCATCAAGGCACAGCGCATCAAGGCCGAGAAACGCGCCCGGCTGGTGAATGAAGAACTGTTTGTGCTGGATGAACAGACCAACACCATCCAACTGCTCAGGGACAATGGCAATGTCGCCGAAGCGGTAGAATTCGCCGTTCAATCGGCGCTGGTACCGCAGAGCACGGCCAATAATTCAGATGACGCGCAAGCGGTTCTGGACAGTGCGTTGGAAGCAGCACAGCGCAAAACGGAAATTCTGAACGGACAGCTAGCCACGCTGAATATCAGCATCAACACGTTCAAGGACCAGCAGGTACGCCAGGTTCAGCATGACTCGGTCACCAAGCGGATCGAGAATGAGATTCTTGTGGCAGAAGCAATCTATCGTGACTTTGTTTCGCAACTGGGGCGTCGGGCCGAACAGGGTGATTACCTGGATGCAGGGGCCCACATTATCGAAACTGCACGCGCTTCGGTCGATCCATCAGAGCCGAAACGGGCGCAAATGGCGATCGGGGTCATGATTGCAATGATCTTTGGCGGCCTGGGTTTTGCCGTGATCCGCGAACTGTTCCAAACGCGCCTCAGAACCACCTATGAGCTTGAAAACACCACGGGCGTCAAACTTTCGGCAATCATTCCCGAAGTTCGAAAGGACCCCCCCTTTGAAACCTTCTTTACCAATGACGGAAAGCTGGACCCAGAGTTGCTGCATTTCGGGCGTAAGCTTCTGGCCAGCAGCGATATTGGTCTGCGCACCCTACGCAACGAGAGTGAGCTGACCACCTCTCAAGCGGCCGAGTTCTTTACCAAGAATGTCGATAGCAAGCACGGCCAGCGCTTTGCCGAGAATGGGTGCATGATCTTCTCTGGCGCGTCAGCGGTACCAGATGAGGGGAAAACGTCCGGCCTACTGCTGATCGGGTCGGTCTGCGCGCAAGCCGGGTATCGGACGTTGATCATTGACTGCGACACGGTCACTTCCACCTATCGCGACCTGTCGCAACTGTCCGTCGAAGGGTTGAAACACGGGGCAAAGCACCCAGCGTCGTTTCAGGACAACATTGTCAGCACCCCGCAAGACGGACTGGATATCCTGCCGTTGATCGGACCGTTGGAAGACGAGGCTCAGGCCAAAGAAGTGGGTGAGTTCCTGTGCTCTCCGGCCTTCCTGAACCTGCTCTATTCGCTGTCCGACATGTATGAAGTGATCCTTCTGGATACACCGCCGTTGTTGCGCGCGGTCGAGTCGGCTTACCTGTCGCAAATCTCGCATCGGGTAATCCTGTTTGCGCGCTGGAACAGCACGCATAAGAACACGGTCCTGCAGGCAATGCGCGAATTGGAAAATGCGGGCGTTCGCCCCTCGGCCCTGGTGGCGACGCGGGTCGATATGAAACAGGTCCGACACTACGGCGACCCAATCCTCGGATAACTGACCAGTCCAAAGCAAAAGGGGCGGCACCCCGACCTCGCAATAAGAAACGGGCGCGGGCCAAAGACCTCGCGCCCGTCGCAAGCCAACCGCATTTTGGTGTTATTCGGTCAGAGGGACCTCTTGCGTGATCTCCTGCACCGAGACTTCTACGCTGTCACCGGGCAACAACTGGGTCAGTTTGTCTGCACCCAACTGTTGCAGTTGTCCGTCTACCACCCGAAAGATCGTGACCGAGTAGTCAATATCCGTAATCAGGTTTTCGGTTCCGATCTCATCTGACGCGCCAGCCAGATATTTCGAGATCGTATCCATCTGATGCCGCGCATCACGGACGGACAGGCTGGCGGCGCGACGCTCTTGCAACAACCGCAGCGACCGTTCCTGATCATATTGCTCTTGATCGCGTTTCAAGCGGGTCAGGATCAGGCTTGTGGCTGCCAGATCCTCTTCAACCTCCAGCAAACGGGTTGCAGACAAAACGGTTGTACGGCGAGTATCGGCCATACGGGACCCCGGCGCGAGGCCCTTTTGGACCAGCGCGACGACCCGCGCCTCTTCCTCTTCATCGGCCGCGACAGCCTTGGCAAGCTCTACTTTCTGTTCTTCAAGAATCCGGATCCGCTCGGCCGCCTGAAATTGGGCATCTTCGAAATAGGCGCGCTCACCTGCTTCGTTTTCCTGATTGATGGTGCGAATCCGGACATGTTCTGCCACCAATTCCTTCAAGACCCTGGGAGATATAGAAACACTGGCCTGACTGGGCGGCGCCAGATCCATATCTTGCGCCAACTCGGATGAGGCGCGCCATGCAGTCACCAGCCCCTGTGCGTGTTGCAACGCAGCCTGACCATAGGTGGTCTGCCAGCGCAGCAGTTGGATTGGGTCAATGGTGACATCATCGGCCAGTAGCCGGCTCCTAACCCCCCCGGCCAAGGCAACCGCCTCGCGCGCAGTGATGGCGGGGCGAAAGTCGATCTGACCGGTGCGCGCAACATCGCCGCCAATGATAATCGGGCGGTATCCATTGCGGGCGATCTCGATCTCATCTCCGTCCAACTGGATGATATAGATCTCGCCATTCTGGTCATATTGCTTGACGATCTTTCCCGCTGCGTCCTGACGTACCAACTGCTCCAGCGCATCCGTCGACAGACCTTGCGCTTGGAACTGGCCCAGCCATTGCAGGTTGACCTCGCCATGGGCATCAATCGCCGCTTCAAAGGACAGATCTTGCAAACCCGTCAAAGTCACACGGACCTTGTCACCTGGCTCAAGGTTGAAATCCGCCGCCGCCGACATTGGCATCGCTAGCAGGGTGCACAATCCGAGCGCGCGGTACGCGGTGGACAGGCGCAACGCTGGGTTTCTAAATCTGCGTTTCATAAGCCATCATCCTATCGTCGGTCAGTTCGGGATCAGCAGCCGGTTCCATTGCAAACGGCACCGATCGTGCGGAACAGGATTTTCAGATCGTACCAGAAGCCCAGATTTCGCGCATAGTCGCTGTCGAAGATCGCCCTATGCGAGAACTCAACCTCGTTGCGTTCGGACACCTGCCACAAGCCGGTGATCCCTGGCTTCATCAGCGTGTATTCGCGCCCCGGATACAATTCCTGCTGCTGCGGCATCATCGGACGTGGGCCGACAAGGCTCATGTCGCCGATCAGAACATTCCAAAGCTGAGGCAACTCATCCAACGAGGTCATACGGATGAAACGACCGAATTTTGTGACCCTCGGATCGTTGTCCAGCTTTTGCTTTGTTTCCCATTCGGACGCAGCGGTTGGATTTTCGGCCAAATGTTTCTGAAGTTGAAACTCTGCGTCAGAAACCATCGACCGGAACTTGAGGAAGTCGAACTCGCGACCGCCGATTCCAACACGGCTTTGGCGATAGATGGCAGGTCCGCCATCCAACTTCACCAAGACGGCAATCACCAACATGACCGGCAGCACAAACGGCAGACCGATTAGAACCAACAAAATATCCAGCAAACGCTTGCCTTTGACAGCGTAGAAGCTCCGCAAATTGGAGAACTCGTCACAGACCTTAATAGAACTTTGGTTTGGTTTATAAATTTCCGATTCTTCTAATTGGAAAGAACCTCGTATTTGGTTCATAATAACCCCCAAAACTAACACAACGGACTAAAATCACGCCAACAAGTCTTCCAGCCGCGCAACACACCCGCTTGGGAATCTGCCCCAAAAAACAAGGCAAAGACCCAACGATTGACTACTATCCGCTCAATAGATTTGGGGAACGCCGCACACGAACGCGACAACCCACCCTTTGTTTTCTCCCGACTCACACATGATGTGCGGTCAGGATTTTTACCCCGCTAGATACTCGCACTAATGGTCTGATGTGACAACGATTTTGTTAACCACCTGTTAACAAAACGACCACAATTTCGTGAACATGCTAAGTAAATTGACACGCTGCCTTAAAAATGGGCTGAACTTCACCCAAAACAAACCGCTGAGGCCAGTCCAAACAAGCCTTGCCACCCTTCGCGTATTGTCCCTGCGCTGAGCAGGGATTTTGTCAGTTTCCAGTTTTAACGGCGGATTTCTCAGCGATCTTCACGCGCAACCTTCCGTTGAATAGAAAATGAAGTCCGGCGATCAGAGCCGGAGCACTGCATCCGATCAGGAAGCTGAAGATCACGGCCTGAATTAGGCCTGTGCCCGTTAGAAGAAATGCCACAAAACACATTGCGGCAACCAGCGGACCTGACAGTAAATACAATATGACCATCGGTTTTGCTCTTGGTTTATGCGTCGTTTCTGCGTCTGCCTACCCTGAAACCAGAATGTGTGTTTTTTGGGGCAACTGTTGGAAAATATAGTTTCCCAAAGTCAAACAGTCGCGGGGTAACACATCAAATTGATCTCAAGTTCATCATATCATCATATTTTCAGGACCACGATATCCCTTTAGCCGGGATTCAAAATTCATTGTGCCAGTGGGCAAATTTGCGCCACCCGGCCCACTCGAATCTGTCGGTCTTCAGTTAAGAAGTTGTTAACGCTGAATTACTTCGAAGAGGGAAATCCGCTTGCGGACGCCCAGCCACGTATCTTCCGCCATGCTGCGGCAGTTGCCGTCTGATGCAGGCATGCGAAAACCACGAACATCACGACAGCTGAAAGCGAAAGCAGCGCAAATTGTAACACGATTCCACCCGACTCAGCTGCGAGAACCGCCAGAGGCGCGAAAGCAACAGCTCCAGCAACGGCTTTGAATATCTCTGGCACGGGCACCGCAATGGGGTCGATGCGGCGGCCAATATGGTAGTAGGCCAGAAAACTCAGCAATCCGCTGATCAAAAAGGCAACGGCGGCACCCGGTGGACCCAGAAGGTAGATGAAGACGAAAGATAGCGCGACATGCACAGCCAGCGAACACAAGGTAATGGTCAATTGCAGCCCAGTCTTTTTGGCGCGCGAGAAGGCAAAGCTAAAATACGCCCCCTGCAACCCGAACGTAAATGAGGCTATCGCCAGAACCCGCAGATACCCTGTGGTTCGGTGAGCAAATTCAGCGTCGAACAGCAGATTGGCAAAAACGCTTGCCGCACAGATCAGCGCAGCCACGATGGGCACCGCAATCAGCATCAGAAACGAGAAATACCGCTCCAGCACCGCGTCTGACGATTGCGCGCCGCGTTTTTCTAGCGCCTCGAATATCGACGGACCCCATACGCGGGACAGGGTCTCCATCGGAAGGCGCACAGTTCGGGAGGCCAAGGTTTGCGCCGCCGCGAAATAGCCCACGTAGTCCATCCCCGCAAAGACGGCCAGCAAGGATTGCGTTGACATCGCAAAGAATGTGGCGGTGGAGGAGACGACAGCCACGGGAAACCCGAATAGAAGATAGGTTTTCAGCACCGCCCCTTTTGGCCGCGCCACGCCCGAGCGGCGCAGCGTTTCCGCCAGAGCATAGGCCCCGGTCAGTGCTGCGCCCAGGGACATGCCAATCAGCGCGCTTTTGTAACCGCCACCGGTCAGTACAAATCCGACCGCAAGCGAAACGCCCAGCCCATGGCGCAGCAAGGTAACGGCTGCGTATTTCGGCCCCTCGTGGTACTGGCGCAGGCAGGCGGTTCCCAGTTCGTGCATCGCGTGGCTGATGCAATAGATCGCCGCAAAGAAAAGGCCGTCGATCCATCCACCAGGCAGGATGACCGACACCAGAGCTGCCAGAACGAACAGCGCCACAGCCAGGATCGCAGCCGTCGACAGGGACATGGCGATGGTTTTGCCTTCGAATTCCGGCGTGTGGTGGAATCGTCCGATCGCAATCGCCAACCAATGGAAGGTGAACGAAAACATCAGATTCCCAAGCAACAGGGTCAGCGTATAACGTCCGAAATCCGCAGGCCCCAGAACGCGGGTCATCACGACAAGGATCGCAATCGCAATCACCGCAGACATCATTCTGGGCACGAAAAACCACGTCATCGCAGGTCGGACCTTAGAAACGACAGATGAAAACTCATAAACAATCCCAATCGCCCGGTCGACTCACCGCACGTCCGCCGACCTTTCGCCTGTCTGGCTACTGTGACACCCGCCCGTCGAATGTACAGATGGTTTTTGGATCATGCGCCGCGCGCATAATTCATTTGCCGGGTCCACCGCGGCCGTGGCAAACTTTACCGAGTGATTAAAACCGGTGGAAAAATTCAAGCTGTCGACCCGATGAGGCGCGCCAATTCCTACCGCAAATTCTTTGGATAGACCTTACGCAGCGATGACGCCCCTGACCCGACAGACACAATACCAGCAACAATCCGGCGCAGCCTTCCATCATTGGATTCTGGCCGCCTGTCTGGTGATCATGCTGTTGGTTGGCACCGATGTGGTCTCGATCGTGCTGTGGCAAATGGGGCTGGCCAAGAAGATTGAAATCGTGCTGCTGATACCGATCATGGGCATCACGTTGCTGTATTATCGCCACTTGATCCGGGGCATGACGGCCTCACCCGAGATCACGCTGTTGATCTGTTTGACTGCCTTATCAATCACCTGGAGCGATTTTCCCGCCTATTCAATCGAGCGTCTCGTTCCCTTGATCGTGACGTCCGGGTTTGCCATCGCTTTGGGTAGCATGATGTCCATGCGTGGGCTTTTGATCTTTCTCGCCATCTATTTCGGGAGCTCGATGGTTCTGTCGATGGGCGCAATCATGACCCTGCCGCAAGCACGTGGTATCCCGCCCTGGGGGGACACCTGGAACGGGATCTATGCACACAAAAACGGGCTGGGACTGGCGGCAATGACGGCGATGCTGACGTGCTACTATGCGTCGCGACAATTCACAGGGCGGCTGAAAACCGTCTTTATGATCGGCGCCCTGCTGGGTGTCTTTTTGCTGATCGCCTCAGAATCGCGCACCTCTCAGGTCATCGGGCTGATCACGATGTCGGCGCTTTTGATCAGTCAGATCGTTCCGCGATTGGAAACAATTTGGGCCATAGGCTTCATTTTGTTTGCAGTTCTCTTTGTCGGTACGATTGCCTTCCTATTGGCCTCACCGATTGCCGAGCCTTTGTTTGCGCTGATCGGACGCAAACCCACCCTGTCCGAACGCATCCCGATCTGGGAGCTGGTCTGGCCCAATGTTAAAGAGCGGTTCTGGTTGGGCTGGGGTTATCTAGCCCATTGGAATGAAAACGCACCACACCTGCGGTTCTACGCCAGCAAGGGAGAGCTGGGGTTCCTGCCGCATTATTCGCATAACGGGTTGCTTGAGACCTTCTTGAATGCCGGTTTTATCGGCGTGGCCCTTCTATTTTTGGGTCTAATGAGGTTCTTTTTCTCGGTTTTCTACTGCATGCGCCACATCCCGCAGCGCGATCCGTTCGTATTCGTGTTTGTTCTGGGTATGATGTACCTGTTCTCGAACATCACCGAGAGCACGCTTCTTAGTCGGATGAGTTCCAGTTGGATTTTCTTCCTGGCCTACACGACCAAAATGAATCTGGTCGCCCGCGCGCTGCGGGCCGATGCACGGGCCCACTATGAGCTCCAGAACAGAACGCGCCGCGCTTCCCAATTCGTGTCAAAACCCACGTGAATGTTGCGACTTTTTTCTAAGCAAAGGGTAATTTCGGACCCTATGCAGTTGCAGAAAGATTGACAGGCGCACGGTGGGTAGTGTGGACTCTGGCCATTCGCGTATCGAGATCAATTTCGATTCAAAGGTATTTGGGGGAGGCCCAGTTGAAGACAGCAATATTCGCAGGCGGTAAGGGCTCTCGCCTGATAGAAGAAACCCGCATTCGTCCCAAGCCATTGGTGGAAATCGCCAACCGGCCGATCCTCTGGCACATCATGCAGCATTATTCGACCTATGGTCATCATGAATTCGTGCTGGCCCTTGGGTATATGGGCGATCTAATCAAGCAGTACATGTCCGATCTGTGTCAACATGACGGGAACCTGAGGATCGACTTTGCCAAGCGCGAGTTGTTTGGCGAACCTGAATACCGGAACCCCGCGCTGGACGCTCAAATGCCGCCTTGGACCGTGGATTTGATCGACACTGGCGTCGACACGATGACAGGCGGGCGTCTGGCTCGGCTACAGCCCTATCTGGGGAACGAGACCTTCATGCTGACCTATGGGGACGGCGTGTCAAACGTAGATCTGGACGCGCTGCTGGCCTTTCACCGGTCGCACGGCAAGCTGGCTACGATCACTATGGTGCGTCCCCTGACCACGTTCGGGCATCTTCAGGTGCGCGAGGATGGTCTGGTCGAAGGGTTCATGGAAAAGCCCGAAACCGCCGCAGATTGGATCAATGGCGGCTTCTTTGTTCTAGAGCCGGAAGTGTTCGACGCCGTCGCCAGTGTAAATGGCGACGAAATCATGTGGGAAGAAGGCCCCTTGCCCAAGCTGATGGAGCTGGGAGAGCTGATGGCCTATCGCCATCCCGGCTTCTGGTACTGCATGGACCACCTCGCCGACAAACGCCGTTTGGAAGATATGTGGAAGAACGGCAATCGCCCCTGGGCCACGTGGGAACAAGGCAACGGGCCGACGAACGGCTCGACCCGCCTGACCGGCGACGGTCATCGCCCCGGCATTGGCCGAGGCGGAAATCCGGGGGACTGGGTCCGCTACAAGTCCCTGTAAGCGTTTCGAATTAAACTGCCTGGAGCGTCTCAAGAACGGTCCGGGCACCGCGTTCACCGGATTTGAACGCCTCATCTGTCCACTGATAACCCCACTCGCCGAACCGTCCGACATAGGTGATGCCGACTTCGTCCAGCCATTTGTGGACGATCGGCAGCGCCTCTTCCCGGTCCAGATCGAAGATGATGTTGGCGTGCGTAATCAGACGCGCATCCTTGTGCAGGATCTCTTCATCCTCGGTGATCAACCCGATCTTGACCAGATCATCAATCACCGGCTGAATCAGGTCCTCGGGCGCGACATCCAGCGGTCTGTATTTGTTGGAATAATAGCATTCGGCCTGAACAGAACCACATCCCGGCGGACAGGTCTTAGTCGACATTTTGTGCGGAAAGCTTAGGCGGGTAAAGACGATGTCCTCGTCGTAGATATAGGTCCAGGTAGCCGGGGTAAAATCATCGCGCGCAAGGCCGATATTCACCGTCACACAAGTGGTGCAGGCCAGCTTGGCAGCCGCGTCCAGAACCGATTGCGGGGCGCCTTTGACCATCGGGATCAGGTCCGGCAACGGGATGGAGGAGATCAGCTTGTCATAACTCTCGGTCACACCATTTTCGAACCGAACCGTTTTGGCCACCGGATCAATCGCCACCACCTTGTGATCCAGATGCAGATCGGTTTTTTCCATGAAGGGCTTGAGGTATGAGATAAAGCCCCCCTCGGTCGGATACCGGAAGTCGGTGATATAGTGGACATCCGGCGTTTCGGCGAAAACCGCGCCTCGAATCACTTCTTCCATCGAGGGGCGATATAGGCGCGGGCCCATCCAGACGGTGCTCATCTGATCGGCGTCCACGGTGTGATATTTCTTGCCGTAAACCGCCGGGAAATGCGTACCGAAGGTTTCCCCAAAGACCGAGATCAGCCATTCCAGATAATTCGCAGGCTTCTCGACCACTTCCTGTTTGGACGCCTCGATGAAATCCAGAATGCACTGGGTTTTCAGCTCATCAGGCAAGTTGTGCAGATTGGCCTGCGCCGGGTGCTTGACCCAGGCCCCGTGGTAATAGTTGTTCACGTAAGCCTGCAGTTTTTCGTATTTGCCGTCCACGTTACTGGCAAACAGATCTTGAATACGCGGGTCTTTCGAGAAGGAAATATGCGGACCGTCGTCGAAGATGAAGCCGCTGTCATGGGCAAAGGTTGCCGTATGACCGCCGGGAAAAGCGTTTTTGTCGTACATCCGGCTTGAAACGCCCGCGCCATGCAGATGATGGGCCGCGCCCAGACCAGCCATGCCGGACCCAAGGATAATGATGTTCTCGTCACTCATATCAGGTTTCTTTCGCAATCTCGCGGCGCCACCAGGCTATGGTGTCCGCAACTCCGGTTTCCAAAGTGAATTTCGGGGACCAGCCTAGCTCGGTCCGCAATCGGGTATTGTCGGCCTCGACCAGAGGCGGGTCGCCCGGCCGGGCCTCGCGCGCACCAAGACGCACCAGGTCTTCGGCACCAATCTGACGGGCGATTTCAAGGATCAGATCAGACAGCGGGATGGCCGTGCCGCTGCCGATATTGACCGGACCTTCAAGGTCGCTGTTCAGCAGGGCCACTATCGCGCTGGCAACATCGTCGACATGCAGGAAATCTCGTTTCTGCCGCCCATGAGTGCACAGGGCTTCGCGCCCTTGCAACAATGAGATCACTACATCCGCCGCCAATCGCCGTGGATTCTCACCCGGCCCGTACAGAAAGAAGGGTCGCGCCCAGGCCCCCGACAGATCCAGCGCGCCACACATCTTTTCAAAAGCGGTAGCCAACCCCGCCTTGGCCGCGCCGTATTCAGTTGCCGGTGTCAGGGGTGTCTCGCGCTCATGCAGCTTGATCGGCTTGGACCAGTCATATTCCATGCACGACCCGCAAAATGTAACCCGCTGCCCGCCCGCCTGTGCAAAGGCGAATAACAGGTCGATCGAGTGCTGCACCCAGAGGAAATTCTCCAACGCTTGCTGGTTTCCCGGCCCCATATACCAGGCCAACGCTAATAGATGGCTGGGTCGGTGCTGGTCCAACACCGCTTGGATCTCCGCGGCGTCAGTCGTATCTGCGTTAATCCAGGTCACGTCGCCGGAGACTTGCGGGGGTGGACCACTTCGATATGTGGCGATGACTCGGCACCCGGCAGTGGCGAGCTGACGAACGCAAGCGCGTCCGATAAATCCCGCTGCACCCGTGACCAGAACCGTTGGTTTTTGCTGTTTCGAACTCATCATGGCTGGGGATACTATCTTGCGGAGCTTTCAGGAAATCAGACTGGATTGAGCGGCCGGGTCGCATCTGTTTCAGAAACAGTAAATGCAAAAAATGGACATTGTGCACGCGGTGCAGAGGCGTCAATTCGAATCCCTCGGCCAAGCTCCGTGCTTTTGAATGTGGTGGAGGAACTAAACGCCTGCGCAAACGTCAGTATTGGACCCCGCACGCAAAGCCAAATCGTCCTGTGGGAAACAACGCCGGCAGGCCGCAAGGGACAATCCGTGAAAATCATTAAACACCCGCCTTCATCAACGGCACCCAAACAAAAACAACCCGCACGACACGTGGTCAGAAATCAAACAAAATCTACCTTGCCTGGGATTCTGCAACCTAGGCCGGCCCCCAAAAACTTAAACACAGACAGCCTGATTTTCCACAATTTTCAGACTTTCCTTGGGGTGTTTGCCGGTGACGCTGAACAAGTGTGCAAGCGCAGGTTCGGAAAAAACCTTTGGAAGCTTGGCCGCCATATGAGATAGTTTGGCCTTATTTTGTGTTAAAGGATCAAGCGGTTGACCAGTTCCTCAGTTTCCACCACCGCCTCGCGCGATGTGCTGATCTTCTCTCAACGCAGATTGAACGACAACGTTTCGCGCTGTTCGGGGTTCGAACTCGAAGACGTTCTGACCGAAATAGAAGCGGTCGACATCGTGGCCCCAGCCCGAAAACGGGACCGGTCGCTGCCTTATGATCCCAAACGCTGGCTGTCCAAACGAACAGATCTGTTCCGGCACTGGCCGTCTGGTGCGCAGAAAGTGACGCTGCAAAAGGACTATGACATCTTTGTTTGCGACGTCCAGAAACCGCAGGAGCTGCTGACGCTGGATGCGATCCCGAACTGGCGCGAACACTGCGGTCTGGCCGTCTGTGTGCTGGAAGAGGTCTGGAGCAAGGACCTGCACGTCCACCTGCCTCTGATCCGATCTCTGGCTAAGTTCGACCTGATCGCCTGCGCCTTTGCCGAGGCCTGCGACACCCTGCACAGCATCACCGGCAAACCGGTGATTCACCTGCCTGGTGCTGCGGATATGATCCGTTTTGCGCCAACCTCTCTTTCCGCTGAGCGCCCCATAGATATCTATTGCATGGGACGCAGACGGCCCGAGCTGCATGACCGTTTGCTCAAGGTAATCAAGGATCGCGCGGGCTTCTATCTATATGATTCCGCAACAAAACCTCCGACCACGGCGCAACATGCGGTGCATCGGGATTTGCTGGCAAATCTGGTTCAGCATTCCAAACTGTTCATGGTGGATATCGCCAAGATCGGCCATGCCGATCAGAAAAAAGGCAATATTGCCTGGGGTCCCCGCCATGTTGAGGGCATTGCTGGCGGGGCCGCTCAGGTCGGCTATGCGCCGGACTCGGATGACTATCGGCAGTATTTCGATTGGCCAGAATCCGTGTTCCGCCTGTCCGAGGATCCCGACGAGGCTATTGACCAGATCGTCGGGTTGTTGGAAACGCCGGGTAAGCTCGATCAGATGCGCCGGGTTAACATGGCCCAAGCCCTGAACAAACACGATTGGCTGCACCGCTGGGCGCAAATTCTTGAAAAGCTGGGTCTGCCGGAATCAGATGGGATGGCACACAGACGGCAAGTGCTGTCCGAAGTGTCTGAAATCTTATTGAGCGGAGACACAGTCCAAACGGCCTAGGCCCTTGTTTGTCGGTAGATGGGGGAAAGTTCGTGGGGCGGCATGTGGCACTCAATACCCCTTCAAAGCCAGTCAGAAAAACCAGTATGTGCTAAAATAAACATGCCGCCCACCCAAGCAGGATGACATTGTGGCAAAATTGTGTCCACGATTCTTGGGGAAACTTATTGTTCGCTTTTTGGAAACGATGACTCACTCCCGAATCAATTGGTTCCCGCATGGGCAAAAACACCCGCTCCCGCACCATCTCGGCCCACTTTTTAACGGGTATGTGGAGCGATGGCTGTGATCGCCCCCTCAGGTCAGTTCCAGTTTTTTCTTCAACGGGCCACTGTTTTTGACAATGACGGCCTGCACCGGTTCGGACACGCCCTGGATCGTGATGCCGCCGGTCTTACCCAGCATGTCAGGAATACCCAGGCCGCACATTTCATGCATATAGGTTGAATAGACGATCCCGGCCTCGATTTTATTGGTGACAGTCTCGAAAGCCTCGGCAATGATCGACACATTGCCAATCGCCGTCACCGGGCTGGGTGCTGCTTGGTCCGAGGTCTTGCCCACCCGTCCGATAATGGCCCGGCCCGAGTGCACCCCAATCCCGATCTTCAGCGGCTCAACAAGATGCTGACTAAGGCTGCCTTGCGTCTCTTGAACCAGCAACTGGCACTTGGCCGCTGCATAAAGCGCAGAGCGCGCGGCCTGGGTTTTGTGCGTCTCAAGTCCGAAAACAGCCGTCAGCCCGTTATTGGTGAACTTGTCGATATGGCCATTCTGCTCTTCGATCTGTTCGACCACCATGTCCAAAAGCTGGTTGAGGACAAAAATGACGTCATAGGGCAGTGACTTGTCCACGAATGGGCGGAAATCCTTGATCTTGAGGTTCAACACGCTGACCTCACGCTCGACCCCCCAGCCGAACGGATCGGATTTCAACGGCGTCGATGCGGCGCGCTGAGGCTGGATGATTGGGCGGAGGCTGACATCTCCGTTCACGCGCGCCTGACAGGCAAGGCGCATGTTCGGTTCCGCGTTGATCTTGTCGAGAAGTTTGCGTTCGGCCGGGCCGATCGGGCTGAGGCCATCCTGCTCGGACAGAACCACTACCCGGCAGGTTGAACACCGCGCCCGCCCGCCACAGACCGACAGGTGATCAATCCCGTTGTCGCGGCTTACATCCAGAATAGTCTTTCCTGGGGCCGCATCCACGGTCAGCCCTTCGCCATAAGTCACGCGCACCTTGCGGCGCAGGTTCTGGCCCAGCAAAAACAGAACGAACAGGGACAGCAGCGCGCACAGAATGATCACCACCCAGCCCTGCGCAATCGCCTGATATTCGGAAACGGCAGCGCGCACCTCGGTCAAGCGCAAGGCCAGTTCTGTCGCCTCTGCCCCGTCCGGATCAAGGCTGAGGCGCAACACCTCGCGCTTGGCCGCTGTCATCCATCCGGCCATCGCCACGATCGGTACGGCCACCGCCAGCGGCAAAAGCACCAACAAGCCGTCCTTGTACCAATGCTTCGGTCGAAGCCAGAAATGCACGCCAATCAGCCCGTGCCCCCAGACCAGCAACATCAGCGCATTCTGTTTGATCGCCGCAACCGGCCATAGCAGCGACAGTTCCTGCAAATAGCTGACGGGCACGCCGGTCAGCAACTCGGACCCGCGGGTGACGATGATATGGCTGACAAGCCAATAGGGAATGGCCAGCCCCAGAATGATCTGAAACCAGCGCCAGAACGGCATTTTCAAGCTTCGGATGCTGAGGATCGTGACCGCGCCCAACAGCGCATGCACCGCCAGGGCGCCATAGAGCAGAACCGTTCCGGGGACCGAGCTCCAGATCGCGGACATAACGGCCAGCATCCGGTCCATCCACTCCAGCGATACCAGCCCCAGACCGTGGTTGATAAAATGCCCCGTTGCATAGGCCAACAGCACCAGCCCCGACCACAACCGGGCCTGCTGAGTCACGGTTCCTCGCCCGTTGGCTTTGATCTCTCGATGTCTGACGGCCATCTTCAACGCCCCTGATCAATCGCTTGTTTCGTAATCACCTAAAATGGCTGACACGCAGGGGTAGAGGATTATTCACCACAAATCCGTTTTCGCCTTCACGTTCAGGTGTGGTCTTCGTGTGGAAAGAACAGCGGGTTAAGCGCCATGCCGCTTAAGCCTCAGTTTTTTGGCCTTGGCAGTCCTATTGGCAACGTCACGCTTCGTTCAGGAAGGGCGCAAAAAAGGGGCCGCCGGTATCGGCAGCCCCCTAATTTTACTTGTCAGACCGGCCTTACAGAAGGAACTGATCGTCGTCCGGTAGCAAATGCTCCAGCAGATCAGCGACGGTCAGATCCAAAAGCTGGTCAGCTGTATCCAGCGCTTCGGTCTGAGCCCCGTTCAAAACCAAAAGCTCGGCTTCGTCTTCTTGGGTCAGCTCATCGGCATCGGTTTCGTCTGTGAACTCGAACATATCCCAGTCACGGGTGTCGACAAAAGCAACGCTTTCCTGGGGCTGAGCGGCAATTCTGGGCTCGCCCGGACCAGTCGTGCCGCTGCCGTCGATATCGTCACCATAGAAGATTTCGACATCGGCAACGTTGTCGACGGCGTTCCCGCCCACCACGGCCCCCTGATCGTTCAGGATCCACTCATAGTACGTTTCACCTACATCAGTTTTCCACAGCAGACGATATCCGCCCTCATTGGTCTCTTCGACATGGATCGCGCTCCAGCCTTCAATCCTGTCTGGTCCAACAGCGCTGCCCCCTTCGGTCACGCCAACACTGCCATTGATCAGATAGCCGCTTGCGGTCGAAACCGCCAACGTGGTCGCACCATCAGATTCGATCGGAGTCGTCACATGGCCGATAGTGTCGTCATCGTTGAGGTCCACATCGTAGAACGCTTCGATACCTGCAACGTTGTCGACGGCGTTCCCGCCCACCACGGCCCCCTGATCGTTCAGGATCCACTCATAATACGTTTCACCTACATCAGTTTTCCACAGCAGACGATATCCGCCCTCATTGGTCTCTTCGACATGGATCGCGCTCCAGCCTTCAATCCTGT